>JAOZUU010000303.1 GCA_029938515.1 Desulfobacterales bacterium
CGCCGATGCATCCCAACTATCGTTGTCAAAAAAGCCGATGCATCCCAACTATCGTTGTCAAAAAAGCCGATGCATCCCGCCTGACTGTGTTGCGAAAGCTCGAAATATGCAGGATATTCCAACGCTTTCGCACCTTGCCAGGCGGGCGCCCCAACACTAAAAATTGCGAACTATTTTTTGCGCGAGCCCTGAGACCGATCCCGTTGCCTGATTTTTTCTGACGTTTCAGCACGAATCCGATCATCCGACACATCGGTTCGCATACCGGGACAACTGCCCGCCATTATGTGCCAGTTGGTTACATCGATCAACACGCTTTCAATATACGGCCATGCTTTGCACATCCCTGGCTTAACCGGATGAATCCTGCAGAGGTCATCCCAGAAAACACAGTATCCATTTTTTTGCTGGGCCAGGATCGGCCGATCTCCGGAAAAGTCGCAATGGGTTTCGATAAATTGATCCGGTGTAATTTGAAGATATTCAGCGATGGCCCGGATATCATCCTCGGTGACGAACGTACCACCGTATCCTTTACAACAATCACCACATTGAGTGCATTGAAATACAGGCTTCATGGCTTTAGGGCCTCGAAAGAATTAATTAAACAAAGATTTCGCCGGATTTTGGTTCGGATACAAGGCGCATCGATGGTTTCATACTGGTTGTATGGGGCCATTGACGCAACGCCGTAGCCGGGCCAAAAGACAAGCAAGATTGTGTGATTTATTTTTTCCGAGGCCCCTACATACCGTGGCGGCGATCCATGGCCTTTCTAATGGTCACCTGATCAATATATTTCAAATCACCGCCCATGGGAACCCCCGAGGCGATCCGGGAAACCTTGACCGAATAATTGCGCAGCCGTTGGGCGAGAAACGATGCGGTGGACTCTCCCTCCGTGCTAGTCCCGGTAGCCAGCACGATCTCCTTGATCTCCTCCGCCGAGATACGTCCCATAAGTTCCTTGATCCGCAACGCTTCGGGCCCAATCCCGTCGATGGGAGATAACGCGCCCTGCAGGATATGATATAATCCGTTCCAGCCGCCCGATTTTTCAATGGAGACCATGTCAGCCGGTTGCTCCACCACACAAATCATGGACCGGTCCCGGGCAGGATCACTGCAAAGCCGGCAAAGCTCGCCATCGCTTAAGGCAAAACAGAGGCGGCAAAGGCGGGTTTTCTCTTTCACTTCCATAATCCGGTGGGCCAGCTTTTCCACATCCCGGCGAGGCGCCCTCAATATATGCATGGCCAGTCGCTCGGCTGTTTTTGTCCCGATGCCCGGAAACTTGGACAGGCTCCGAATAAGCTGCTGAATGGATGCAGGATAATGATTCATCGATTGATCCTATGTCAGTCCGGGAATATTCAGTCCCCCGGTCAATTTTCCCATCTCACTGCTGGCCATTTCCTGGGCCCGGGTCAGGGCATCATTTACGGCTGCCAGGACCAGATCCTGGAGCATGTCCACATCTTCCGGATCAACGACCTCTTTTTCAATTTCAATAGAAACAATCTGCTGCTGGCCATTGGCGACCACCTTGACCATGCCGCCCCCGGCACTGGCCGCAACCGTTTTTTGGGATAGTTCCTCTTGCATTTTCGCCATCTTGCCTTGTAATTTCTGAGCTTGTTTGAGCATATTGCCCATGCCTTTCATTGATCTTCCTCCTGTATAATATTGATTTTCTCTACCCTGCCGCTGAAAATTTCCTGGGCTTCATTTACAATGGGATGGTCCAAGGCCTGCTTTCGAAGCTGATTGGCCTGTTCTTTATGCGCTTTTTTCTGTTTTCCGACCATCGAATTGGTCCGGATGGTTACGTTCGCCGGTTCACCAAAATTTTCTCTCAGCATCTGCTCAATCCAGGTCCGATTTTTTTTTCGACGAACCATTTCCAGGTTGAACTCGCCCCCATTGATCTCGATTTCCAGTCGGTTATCATCTTTCACGATCAGACTGCTACCGGTCAGATTGGCCGCCAGGGCTGGAGACGAATCACTCGCCTGTTGGCAAATCCGCTCCCAAATCACAGCCGGATCTTGAATCCCATCTACCGAATCGGTGGGAGACTCATCCATCGGCTTTGCCTGGCGCGATGATGATACCGGAGGTGGAGACGAATCACTTTTTGATCCTTCCCCTTGACTGGGTTTGCTCGTCCGCCGGCCGTTGGAGACAACCGGCGGCGCCTGATCAAATGAAGTCTTCAGCTGATCAAGCTTTTCGATGAGCGTATCAATAGGCAACACCGGTTTAGTTCGGCCAAGCTTCATCAACACCATTTCCATGGCCATCCGGGGGTGGGAAGAAAGCCGGACCGTCACCTCTTCCCGGTAGAGCCGTTCAAAGATCTGGTTTAGATGCGCTGCCGATATATTTTTAGCCTGGCGGGCCATCGCTTTGATCTCTATTTCAGGCAGGTCAACCAGTTTGTCGGGGACTTTGGACAGTTGGATCACCATCAAATCCCGCAAGTAGGCCAGCAGGTCTATGTAAACCCGATGCAGATCCTGGCCATTTTTATAGATTTCCCCCACTTTCGACAGCATCCGACGGACATCTGCCGAGAGTAGCGCCTCACTCAATTCCGACAGCGTCGTTCGATCCACGCTCCCTAAAATATCGAGTAAAAGTTCATGGGTCACCGCCCCTTCCGAACCGGCCATCACCTGATCCAGCAAGCTCAAGGCATCCCGCATGCTGCCGTCGGCCTGCCGGGCAATCAGGGATAGGCTTTCGGGTTGGATATCGACCGCTTCCCTGTCGCACACGGTTTTCAGATAATCCGTCATGGCGCCATGATCGATGCGGCGCAGGTCGTGTCGCTGACACCGGGACAAGATGGTAATGGGTATTTTCCGGATCTCGGTGGTGGCAAACATAAAAAGAACATGGGGCGGCGGCTCTTCAAGGGTTTTCAGCAGCGCATTAAAGGCCGACGAGCTGAGCATGTGAACTTCATCGATGATATAAATTTTATAGCGGCTGGAACTCGGCATGAATACGATATTGTCCCGCAGTTCGCGAACCTGATCGACGCTGTTGTTGGAAGCACCGTCAATCTCAAACACGTCGGCCGCACTGTCGGCGGTAATTTCGCAACACGACCGGCAGTTATTACAAGGCTCGGAAGTTGGACCTTTTTCACAATTCATGGCCTTGGCCAGAATGCGGGCAACCGTGGTTTTCCCGGTTCCCCTGGGACCGGAGAACAGGATGGCATGGGCCACGCGATCGGCAGTTATCGAATGGATCAGGGTCTGGGTAACATGTTCCTGGTCCACAACCTCTTCAAAGGTCTGAGGCCTATATTTTCTGGCCAGAACGAGATAGGACACGGAATGGCTTTCCTCTGCATATTAACGGGTAGCCGGCCAATCACGTTATAGCAGGCTTTTGATCGGGCTATAATTCAAAAGGAATCATTATTGCGGCGGAAACAACGATGACGTGGCGGAGAGAGAGGGATTCGAACCCTCGGTACCGCGATAAACAGCACACACGATTTCCAGTCGTGCTCCTTCAGCCAGCTCGGACATCTCTCCGCTAAACAGTACGCATATCCAACATCGGGCAAGATAATAAATCATGCTGGAATAATCAAGCGAAATTGATCATCGGCAAAGTGTTAAAAAGGACCCAGTCAGATTAATGTCATCGCATCAGGAATCGATCTTGAGCTTATCCAGCCGGTAGCGAAGAGAACGGAGATTCAGGTCCAGTAATTCGGCAGCTTTTTGCCTGTTGCCGCCACTGACCTCCATCGCTTTTTTTAGATAAGCGTGTTCTATTTCGGTCAGGATGACATCGAGGGAAACGCCATTGGCCACTTCGTCCAGATCGAAACGCTTGTTTTTTACCCCCTCGATCCAGCGCCGTTTGTGAATGGACATGGCCAGACTGTCGGGCAGGAGAATGTTGGTATTGGACAGGGCCACGCTCCTTTCCATGAGGTTTTCCAGCTCGCGGACATTGCCGGGGAAATCGTATTTTGATAGCAGATCGATGGCGTAGGAAGAGATTTTAGTCATCTCTTTCCCTATCTTACGGGCGTATTTATCGAGAAAATGCTGGGCCAATAGATAAAGGTCCACCTTGCGTTCCCGCAGGGGGGGCACCTTGATTTCAATCACGTTGATCCGGTAGAACAAATCTTCCCTGAACCCGCCGTCAATAACCTCATTCTCCAGGTTTTTATTGGTCGCGGAGATGATTCGGATGTCGACCGATATGTCCTCGTTACCGCCCACCGGTTTAAAGGTCCTTTCCTGGATAACCCGTAACAGCTTGACCTGAACCTGAACGGGCAATTCACCGATTTCGTCTAAAAATATCGTTCCTCGGTGGGCCGCCTCGAAAAGCCCCTTTTTATCCCTTTCAGCCCCGGTAAATGATCCTTTTTTGTGTCCG
>JAOZUU010000304.1:0-2401 GCA_029938515.1 Desulfobacterales bacterium
GTGCTTAGATGCAGAATATCTGTTCGCCCGTGGTTTCGGTCCGTAACAACCGCATTCATTGCCGGAGTTATCGGTGCACTCATGATAAGTATCGCTGCAGCCAGTGCCGATATGCGCTTACTAAGTGTATTTTTCATTGTTCAGATATCGTTGATTGGTTGATTAGTTTATTGAGTTTATTGGTTATAAATATAGATTTATCCCATATTTGCGAAATTTTTAAACAATCGTAACATTCTGAAATTATGACTATAATTTATCCAATCAACCCAGTCAACTCAATCAACCTATTCAGTCACCCCATTCAACCAGTAAACTATTCAACGAGGTCTGAGATACCGGCAAATGCGAAATCCCAGATCCGGCCGCATGGTACTGCTGTAATCGCGGAATGAAAGACGCAATTCACTGATACCGGCCTGTTTCCAGCTGGACCCCCGCACAACATGGTGCTTTCCTTCTTTGGTCCCCATGGGATCAGTATACTCTTTTTTGGCGTTATAGGAATAAATCGAATAGTAATCATGGCACCATTCCGCCACATTGCCTCCCATATCGTACAGGCCCGGCCCATTTGCCTTGAATTTCGCCGGCGGTGCGCTGACCGGGTAGCCGTCATTATATGTGTGCAGATAGGATGTCAGCAAGTCTTTGGCGGATATATCCGCAAAATTTCCGGCCTTCCCGGTCGGGGGGAATTTATTTCCCCAGGGGTATTTCAGGGCAGCCCCGTTTTTAGTGAAACGGGCGCAATACTCCCATTCGGCCTCCGTGGGCAGGCGATATCCGGTCCCCACGGGATCTGCCGCTATCAGTCGGCCTCCTTTGCTAATGTAGGCCGGGGGCAGCGATTCTTTGATGCTGAGCCAGTTGCAAAACCGTACCGCTTGCTGCCAGGTTACCTGAACCACTGAATGTTGATCCCGGTTCAGACTTTGACCTTTGAATGAGCCTGAGTTGTGGGTGGCTAAAAATTGTCTGAATTCTCTGTTGGTAACTTCCCGGACACCCATATAAAACGTCCGTTGCAGTTTGATGTTGCGCAGGGTCTCATTGGAACGGCGGCCCTGCTCCCGGCGTGATGATCCCATGGTAAACGACCGGGGCTGAATCAGTGTCAGTTCATATCCGTTTTTGGCGCTGATGATGTTGGCCGTGGTTTTTTTAACGGTCTCCAGTCTGGTTAAAGCCACTTTGATTTCCTGGGCAAATCCCGGTCGGGGGGTGATGCGGGTGCGATACGGTTGATATCCTTTTTTCGTTATCTCCAAGCGGTGTTCGACGGCAACCATACGTAACTGCCGCGGCACTTTGCCCATTGGCTTTCCGTCTACAACAATCTCAGCATCGGCCGGCTCCACCGCCAGGTGAATGAGGCCCAGTTTAGGTTTTAACTTGACGGCGAGCGTTTTTGATTCGGCGCTGTTTACGATGACTTTGCGGTCTACTTTCTCGTATCCGGCTTTGGACAGGAGGATCGAGTGGGTTGTGTTGGCAGACAGCGTTAGTTTTATTGGAGTCTGACCGGCGAAGGTGTTTGAAAGCATCACATTCGCACCGGATGGATTCGTTCGTACCGTTACGGTGCCGTCCGCCGGTTGCAAACGGACAGGTTCCAGCACCTGCGGGTGATTTGCCTCCACCACCAGGCGAGTGCGCCACGGTTTAAAGCGGTCGGTCTTCAACTCAAGCTCATGGTCGCCTGCAAGCAGTTCAAGCTTTAACGGTGTGCTTCCGGCAGATTTTCCGTCGATCAGCACGGTTGCTCCCCGGGGGATGGAATCGATGGTGATGTCCGACCATGCCGGAACCAGAGAAAAATCGAACTGCTGAACAATTTCACAGCCCTCCACCTCTATTTCGGTTTGATAATTCAGGTAATTTTCGGCACGGATCTCTACTGTTCGCCGGCCCGGTGTTACTTCCAATGCAGCAACCGGAGTTTGGCCGACTTCCTTACCGTCAATAAACACCCGGGCCCTTTCAAGTTTTACCATCGACTCATCCGATTGGTGAGCCTGAAGCGACAACTGCCCCGGCTGTTTGGTCATCGAAAAATTCAATTCCTGGTTTTTTTCAGTTCCCACCACAAATCGTTTGTTGAGCGGCTGAAAACACAGCCTGGCAGCCTGAAGGGTATATTTACCGGGGCGCATCAGATAATAGGCTCCGATTTTGGGGGTCGCAATGCCTCCGTCAATTGAAATCCGGTCCGGCTCCGGAACAATTTGAATCACCACTTGTCGGGCCGTAAATACGAACCATGCTGCGGCACAAAGCAGGATGAGGGTTGTTGCAAGCGTCGCATTCAGCAACCACTTCAGACGTATGGATGATTTCCAGCGCCGCTGATGATGTTCGGGACGAAAAGAAACTGGTGTTATCTCCACCGGTTGCCCGA
>JAOZUU010000304.1:2501-4409 GCA_029938515.1 Desulfobacterales bacterium
ACCCTGCATTTAACGGTGATGTGCAATGCTTGCCGGCCGGGTTTTACCACGATCTTTTGGCGGACATCCTGATAGCCATCCCGGTTCCCCACCACCGTGTAAGTGCCCGGCCGCAGCTTGAGTTCGCGCACGGAAAAGCGGCCTAATTTACCGACCCTGTAAACGGCAACGCGTGTCAGATTATCCGACTCAATGGTGATCTTCACTGGAGTTTGCGCAATGTTTATAAGCTCTTCCAGTTCTTTTATTCGAGTTGTCAGATTAGGACCCTGGGGCTCTATCTCTTTGGCCTCACTGAGCAGCAGCACTGCATTTTTCAGCTGACTGTCCGATTCCAGGGCATCCGGTTTTGTGAGAAAGAACTGAATGCGCTTTTTGATGCGGATCTGTTCAAGGGCACGTTCTTTTCCGCGGGCGGCAAACTGCACGTTTTTATCAATGTTAAGTACTGCCAGATAAGATTTAAGCGCTCTTTGCCAATCTTCTGATCGCTCAGCCGCCTGGGCTTCCGCTTGCAGCCTATCAATGCCGTCCAGGCGAATGGTCTGATCCACCTGCAAAAGGGCATCTGCCACCTCACGCGATTGCGGTTTTAAGATCTTTGCTTTCAACAGCCTGGCCCGTGCAAGCGGGTAATCATTGCGGTGAAAGGCCGCCAGTCCATCAGACATCAGCTGCTGAAATTGTTTTTCTTTGATCAGATTTTCTATACGCGATAACGCCTGGCGTGCTTCTTTAGAATAAGGATCGATCTCCAGGGCCTTGCGATAATCGGTACGGGCAACGGACAGAGCGCTATTTTGCTCATGCTGCTTTCCCGAGGCCATCAGCTGCATCACGGTTTCAATGGTTTCCGCTCTTTCAAGGCCGCGTTGCGCAGACGGGTTGGTGGAGTCAATCATCAACGCCACAGTGAATTTGCGCCGGGCAAGGGACCCATCTCCCTGGTCAAGCGCCCTGCGGCCGTCCTCAAGCAGCTTGCGAAACGCCTCATCGCTCCGTCCGTCCAGTTGCCCGGCAATGATGGTTGCCAGGTCATATTTTTGGGAAGCGCTGCCGTACTGCTTATCCATAAAATGCCTATCCGCCTGTTTTCCGAGTTGGGTCATTTCGGCGTATGCCGGGCCTCCCCACTCTGAAACGCCTTTGTTATCCAATTCGCCTTTGGCCGCCAAAAATTCGGCCAGCTTCTGCTCGGCGTTTTCTTTATCCATTATGAGCCGGGCCGGGTCCTCGGTTGGCGGCGGTGGCTCTTTGGGTCGTTGGACTGTTTTCTCTTCTACTCTGGTTTTTGCGGGTAACCGGCTGTTGGTGGCTTCTTCTAATTGAAGCGGATTTTTTGAAAGATAGTGCAGCAGCCAACCGCCACCGATGACCAGCAATATGAGGGAACCTACCAGTGCCAGAACTTTAAATCGATGTCGTGGTTGATGATAGTCCCTGTAGGCCCCTGTGTTTTTTTGGGGAGTGCTAAGCGGAGTGATAGTTTCCGTGGCTGGTTGGCTGGATACATCCTTCATAGGCGTTCAAAGGTTCAGGGTTCAAAGGTTCAGGGTTCAAAGGTTCAAAGGTTCAGAGGTTCCCGTCTCTGGATACTGGTTGCTTGATACTTGATACTGGTTACTGGAAACTGATCACTCGTCACTGATTACTGATTACTGGTCACTGGAAACTGGTCGTTGGATGCTGGTTTCTGGTTACTGGTTGCTGGTTGTTGGTTACTTGTTACTGGTTACTTGTCACTGGTTACTGGTCGCTGGTTGCTGGTCATTCGTTTAGAGCGTTAGGATCGTTGAGATGGTTATGTTCGTTTAGATGGTTTGGATCGTTATGTTCGTTTAGATCGTTTAGATGGTTGATTGGTTGATCCCGGTTAAATCCGCTGCACTTTGTATGTCGTAGGTTGTG
>JAOZUU010000305.1 GCA_029938515.1 Desulfobacterales bacterium
AAAAAACCGTTTGAGATTACGACCGATCCGGAATTTCTCTGGCTTAGCGAAAAGCACAAGGAATCGCTGGCCATGCTGCAATACGGCATCATGGAAAATAAAGGATGCCTTTTGTTGACCGGCGATGTCGGTACCGGAAAAACGACACTGATACATGCCCTTGAACAGACTTTGGGAAACGATGTGGTCGTGGCCGTAATTTATGATCCCCGCCTCGAAACGATCGACTTTTTTAATCATCTGGCGGAAGCGTTCAGGATGAATAAGCGGTTCGATTCGAAGGGGTCTTTTATACGTCACTTCACCGGCTTTCTAAACAAGGCATTTGTACAGAACAAAAAGATCCTGTTGATCATCGATGAAGCCCAGCGGGCAACACCTGAAATTTTGGAAGAATTGCGCCATCTTTCCAATATTGAAAAACATTACACTAAGCTGATCAATATCTTTTTCGTGGGTCAAAACGAATTTATCGGTATGATAAAGGGGCCTGAATTTCGAGCGCTAAGGCAGAGGATTATTCTTAACTATCACATGGGGCCCTTTACACGCAAAGAAACCGGGGAATATATCCGTCATCGCCTTCGAATTGCGGGAACTGAGAAGATGATTTTCAGTTCCGCCGCCGTTGACGAAATTTTTAATTTTTCAAAAGGTTATCCCCGATTGATCAATATTGTTTCTGATTTGGCCCTGGTGAACGGCTATGTTGATGAGGCCAAAACAGTTAATCCGGATATTATCAGAGAATGCGAAGAGAACCTTCAAATCCATAATGATGGTTTTAATCGGATAGAAAAAAAAGAGCAGTTGAATTTTAACTTGTCGGAAGAAAAATTCGCCGCAGATCCTGTTGATAATGATTTGCTGCCGAAAAAAAGAACTTTTGTCAAAATACTTACTTTCTTCGGGTTGTTAGTGATAATATCGGCAGTTGCGGGTATTTTTTATTTTCGGAACTGAAGGATATGGTTGTTTCTTTTGTAAGCATTGATCAAATCGGGTGTGGCGTCCCTTTATCAAAGCGCTTGAACAGGAGTAATTGCAATGCCAAAAAAATCAAGAAAATCAACGCCTGACTATATGGATGTTCTTTCGAGGCGCCGCTGGTACCTGCTTATCCCGCTTTGTCTTGCATTAATCGCAGGTATTCTGCTTGCTGTCATGCTGCCAAAGACCTACGAGGCCAGTACGTTGATTTTAATTCAACCCCAAAGAGTCCCGTCAGACTATATTCAATCGATTGTGACAACGGATATTAACGCGCGAATAAGAACGATATCTCAGCAAATCATGAGCCGAACGAATCTTGAGAAAGTAATCGCTGATTTCAATCTTTTTTCAGTCCCGGGCGATAGCGGTTTATTACCTGAAGAAAAAATAGGAAATCTTCGCGGGCGCATCTCGGTTAATGTCACGACACCCAAGGGTCGTCGCGAGAGCGCGGATTCATTTTCAATTTCATTTAGAGGGAGGCAGCCTGAAAAAGTGATGTTGGTGGCCAATGCGCTGGCTACTTATTTTATCGATACCAACTTAAAAGCCAGGGAAGCCCAGGCCGTTGGTACCAGTGATTTTCTTGAAGATGAGCTTGAGACAATGGGGATGCGACTCGCTGGTCTGGAACAACAATTAAAAAATTATCGGGAAGCCAATATGGGCGGGCTCCCCGAACAGCTGGAAAGCAATATGAGGGTCCTGGATCGCCTGCAGGAACAGCTGAACACGACCCGACAGAGCCTTATGGATGCAAAAAACAGGCTTGCTTTAACTGAAAGAATGATATCGGAGAATCAGACCATTATTGCCCAGGAAGGGCAGGCGGCGATTGAGACAACCACGGACCCAATGCGATTAAGGGAGCACCTTGTCCGGCTTCAGAACAGGTATACGGCCAACCACCCGGATGTCATCAAGCTAAAAAAAATGATTGCTGATCTTGAATCCTCAAGAGGGGATAGCAAGGAAAATATGTCCGGTGAAGGCGATAACGCCAACATAAAAACGATCACCCCGCAAATGCTGCAACGCGATCAGATAAAAGGGGAAATACGGACTTTAGAAGCTGAAATCTCTGATTTGCGCGCCAAGACAAATCATTATCAGAGCCTTGTGGAAAATACACCGAAAAAGGAACAGGAGTTGTTATCGCTCAAAAGAGACTATGATAACATCAGGGCAACATACAACTCTCTGCTGGAAAGAAAACTGGAAGCCCAGCTTGCAGTCAATATGGAGAAGAAGCAGAAGGGAGAGCAATTTTATATTCTTGACTCTGCAAGGATCCCTGAAAAACCAATTTCACCGGATATGAAAAAATTGTTTATAATGGTATTACTGGCAGGGGTAGGGGGGGGGATTGGGTTAATGTATCTATCCGAACGCATGGATAGATCTTTTAGGTCACAAGAAGACGTGGAATTGACCCTGGGCCTGCCCGTCATCAGCACCGTACCTGTACTGCCGGACCGAAAGGACAAAATGCTGCAGGGATTACACGGTGTCGCTACGGCCTGTTTCATCTGTGTGTCAATTATTTTATTGCTGGGGTTTTCGTTGGTCACTTTCAAAGGCCTGGACAATACCGTGCGGTTGGTAAAGGAATACCTGTTTATTTAACGCCTTGTTTATATTAGGGCCTCGGAAACAAATCATTGATCTATGTGCAATAAATAAGCACAAAGACAATAACCCCTACCGAAGAGGACAAAATGGGAAAGATATCGTCCGCTATTGAAAAGTCAAACCGTGAGAATTGGAGTACATCCATAAATAAAAAAAGCGAGACCGATCCCCCCCCGCCAAATATTACCACCTTTAAAGAGTTCGGTCTTTTAAGGAAAAACAGGAACATCGATAAAGGCTTAATTGCACTTTTAAAGCCGGATTCATTCGAAGCAGAGCAGTTTAGGAAATTGGGGACAACGCTTCTATATGCCGGTTCTGAGACTAAACCCCGTTGTTTTCTGGTGACCAGTGTGGCTTCAGGAGAAGGAAAAACATTTGTTGCCGCAAACCTGGCGATCAGTATTGCTCAGAACCTGGAGGAAAATGTATTATTAATTGACTGTGATTTAAGGGCGCCTTCCTTGCATGCCCGGTTCGGAATGCACGGTGTGAATGGAATCAGTGAGCATTTCCTCAAAGGAATCGATATTCTTCCCCTGATTCAAAAAACGCCCGTAAAAAAATTGACTGTTTTACCGGCAGGTGGCACGTCGCTGGAATCCGCCAAGCTTTTGTCATCCCAGAGAATGTCGAAAGCCCTGGATCTGTTAAAAGCGGGCCAGGAAAATCAGTTTATTTTCATAGACGCTCCTCCGCCGCTGCTAACGGCTGAAACCGCCGCGCTCGCAAAGTACGTGGATGGAATTATCCTGGTTATTCAATACGGCAGCACGCCCAGGGATATGGTGGCGGAGTTGATAAAGTATATAGGAAAAGAAAAAATAGCCGGTATTGTTTTGAATCGGTACAAAATGAAACGGGCGGGCTACTATAAGTATGGCTACGGTAGTGCTTGATGGCACCGTAAAAAACTCCATCTACGGCGTTATCGTGTTTTTTGCAGACGCTCGGCATCGCATGTTCCAGGAGAAACGGTGAACGACCTATCCGCTTTCAGCGGAAGGGAAAAAGTTTTTAATCAGAATAGTTCAATTGGTACACAACCTTGGGAGGGGGAAATGAATAAAATACAATTCGCCGTATTGATTGGTTCTTGGCTGTTTCATCAGGAAGCAGCCAAAGGTGGGAAATCCTAATAATCCTGTAAATCCTGTCGAAAAACAACTATTATAGTAGGAGATAAAATCATGAATAACAAATCTTATTTAAGTCTCTTCAGTGTATTACTGATTTTACTATTGACGGCCCCTCAAATATCCAGTGCCCAGGAAAAAGCGGCCAGAGCGCCCTATATGATCGGTCCCGGAAATGTGTTGGAAATTGTTACCTGGAAAGAAGTGGATTTTTCAAGAGAGGAAGTGCTCGTTCGAAGTGACGGCATGATCACATTTCCGCTGTTAAATGATATCCAGGCGGATGGGCGGACAACCGTCGAATTGAAAAAGGATATCGAGGATAAATTGAAAGACTATGTCAGCAATCCCATTGTCACGGTGACGGTCAGGATCCCTACCATTAAAAAGTTTTACATTCTTGGAGAGGTGGTCAATACGGGTGAATACGATCTCAATAAAGAATTGACGGTTTTACAGGCTTTCGCACTTGCCGGCGGATTTACCGAATGGGCCTCAAAGAAAGAGATTATTCTTTTAAGAAGCGAAGGCGATAAAGAAAAAATTATCAGGGTAAATTATAAGAACATTGTCAAGGGTAAAGATCTCAGTCAAAATATCAAAATTATGAACGATGATACGATTATCGTGCCGTA
>JAOZUU010000306.1 GCA_029938515.1 Desulfobacterales bacterium
TTTGTCCGAGAGGGCCTGGCCGGTAAAATCATAGTCAAAGGTATGATGAAAATAGAGATTGTTCTGGAAAAAATCGATATGAGCCAGAACATGGTAGAAAATCATCACGTTTAACCAGTCTGGATTGTTGTCATTGTAAAATGAAATAGCCGGGCGGGTGTTAATGACGGTTTCATAGGGATTTCCCGGATAAAGTTCATATTTGCCTTTTTCCCGGAGCACTTCAACGTCATGCACCCAGTAATCGTAAAGGGTCGGGATCATCATTTTCGGCGAAATCTCAAGCAAGTCACGGTTGGTTACAATGTACTCCAGGGTTTCATCCTGAAACCGCAACCCGGCCATACGAGCCTTTTCTTTACAGCCTTCCATGATCTTTTTGGTATGTTGATCGATAAGTTCCATTGTTCCAATTTAAAATTATTCGCTGATCAGCCTTTTTATCCCATCTATGATACGGGATTCATCAGCTTCTTTGTTAATGACATCCAGCCTCAGGTGTTTGGGTTTTTCTTCCAGCAAATTTGACTTTTTAATGTATTTTTCAACCTCAGTGTTGTATTGAGAGCCGCTGGTGTTTTCGGCGATGGTAATCCCGACCCTGTTGGCATAATTCAGCATTTTTTCCAGTTCCGGCAGGGTTTCTTTACCCTCTTTATCCCAGTCTTCTCCGTCTGTTCCGTGAAAAACATAAATATTATAATCCTTGGCCAGGTTTTCATCTTTCACGATCTTGTTCACAAGCCTGTAAGCCGAAGCCACCTTTGTGCCACCGGCAACGCCTAAATTGTAATAGGTATAAAAATCAGGAACCTCCTTGGCATCGGTATCATGAAGGATATACCGAGTTTCCACCTGCCGGGCATACTGGTAGAGCAGCCAGCTATAAATCAATACGTGCTGAGCGACCACCACTTCGGTGGATTTTCCAAGCATGGAACCGGAATAGTCCCGAAGAAAAAAGACCATGGCCTGTGACTCCCAATCCTTTTCTCGGGATAAGACTCGGTAAATCATGTCTTGAGGTGAGATTAAAAATCGTGTCGGATCAATATCGCCCGGATCAGGAAGATTTCCCAGATGAATATTGGTTTCGACAATTTTTCTAAGGGTGGCCTTTTTATCCAGCAGCTGGCCAAACCCCCGGTGCTTATCTGTCAAATCATAAGTATAGCGGGTTAGAGATCGTTTTTTGCCCTTTTCTTTGAGGTTGGGAAGCTCAAATTTCTCAGTAAGAATTTTACCCAAATCATAAGCACTCGACTCCATTTCATGGGGGCTGCCTTCTCCCTGGCCGGGCCCAGCACCGCCTTTCTGCTCCGGTGCACGAACCGGCACTTCTCCGACAACCTCTCCTTTTTCACCCGCTCCGGTTCCGCCCGTTGACTCACTTTCTTCGGATTGACTTTTCACTCGATCATGAATGAATTTTTCCTCAACCGTGGTGGGAACGACCACAACCTTGTCTTTCCCGCCCCTTCCGGGTTTGACCATCCGCCCCACACGTATTTTCTTAGGAAATCCGTCTTTTTCTCTCTGTTTGTCCTGTTCGAGCAGTTCATCTAGGGAACGTAGATAGGTCATAGTACTTATAGGCCGGGGGATACCCTGCAATATAGAAAGATCATGATAGTCATAGATCCCATCTATCCCGAAAGGTACACCCTCTATTCCGGAATTACTTTTAGGGATAGTATCTTTAGCAAGGCCATGGGAATCTACTGCGTATAGCTCCTGCAGGATCTTTTGCTCCTCTTCCGGCGTTAGACTTCCTGCTTTTAGTTCTTTATATATTTTTAGGAGTTTTTCATCCACTTCCCTATCCTTTTTTCTATCTTTATGCCCTCTGATCTCTGTCTTCTGATCTTATTTCTCATCCTCCTGCGTACAGAAATATTCGATCGTCTTCTGAGCACATGTCCTGCAATAGCCCAGTTTGTTGAGCATGGTATCAATCATACGATCGTAAAGTTTCTGGTTTTCTTCGTTGGTACGATTGGCAAGCGCCCCAACGAGGCTGCCGGCCCCCGCGATATCCGACTTAAGTCGAACATCGGTGACCGCCTTGACTAGTTCCAGATTGTCCATAAAATCATAATCCGGATTCACAGAGATTTTTTGCCCGTATATCTTTCGAATGGATGTTCTGAACGAGTCGCGTTGTTCTTCGGTTTTAAGTCCCAGGCGCTCTTCAACACTTTTGATGTAGCGCTCATCGATCTTCAATGCCTTGAGTTTTCCGGTCTGCGGGTCCTTATACTTCCACATTTTATCGGGTCCCAGGTTTTCGGCATCAATACCGATAATCATGTTAACATAATTTATAACATCTTTTCGAATTGCCAGAGGTTCATCCATGTAAGCATTGAACATTGCAGTCATAATACGCTCTCGGTACAATCCCTTGGCAGTTTTGAGATCTTCCAGATATTTAACTCGATCATTTGCGTCATTCACGTAATCCAGTACAACCCTTTCAAGAGCCTTATAAATATCATATGCAAACATGCATTTTCCCTCATTGGTTTCGGAGCTTTCGATCAACAGCTGAATCGCCCGTCCCAGATTTCGCTGGCCCAAACCTTTCTGGCCAAACCTCTGGATGATTTCCGGGTTCTGATTAAGGGTATCGATGACTTCGGCAAGGGTCTTGATACTTTTTTCACCGGCCACCTCACCGGCAGACAATTTCATGGTTTCAATAGGTGTCAGTTTTTCAGACCTTGGAAGACGACTCAGGACCACACCCACGGATGCAGCATAATTCAGATTGGGATCCTGGTGCAGTTCTTCTCGGGTCAGTGTCGTTCTGGTGTCACTTCCGATGGCATAACGAGTAAGATCCTTCTGCAGTTTATAATTGGTATTGTGAGAAACGTAGCAGATCCGACACCGGTCGACGATAGGCGCTTCTTCTTTTTCTTCAAGAAATCGGTTGAACTCCATGTTGTTACTGGTGGCAACAATCAAGGTGTCGATGGGCCATTTAAAGCCCTCAATTTCAATGGTTCTATTCTGAATAACACCCAGGTAAACTTGAACTAGATCCTTCTTGTTTTTGAATATTTCATCGCTAAAATGAATGCCGCCACCGGCGACACGTGCCAGAGCACCGCGTCTTAGATCAAAACGATACGGAATATTGGTATCGGTAACGTGAAGCAATCGTTGGATGGACTCTTCTCCCAGAAGATCCACAGATGAGGAGGTAATTTTATCTTTGGCCGGATATTTCCCTGTAATGGTACCCAGGCTTTCGGTTAATGGCACTGGAGTTACCTCGACGAATTTAAGCATTTCATCAATTTTGCCATCCGCGAGTAACCTGATATCATTCCAAATATGTCCGCTACATGCACCCAGGGGACGGTAATTTTCATAAAATGTTTCTATCTGGGCATCGGAGAATCCAACCTCTTTGGCTAAAAAAGTTTTATTATCGTCAGAGTCTTCAAAAAGATTCATGGCCAGGATCATAGGATCCTCGTAAGTCTGAGATTCAATGGTTTTAATCCTTCCGTAATTACCGAGCTTATCCATATTCGTAAATTTGAATGTGTATTTGCGATTTTTTCCATGGGCCAGGAAGCTGCGATACTTATTACAGAGAAATTCGATAAAAAAAGTTTTTCCGTTTCCTGGTTCTCCCACCAATACGAAGGCCATCTCGGCGGAAGATCCACCCTCAGAAGCATCCTTGACATACGAGACAAAGCTGTTAATTTCGTCATACATGCCGATCATGTGTTTTTTCCCAGTGCGGAATATACTGAAATCATAAGTAGATTTACCGTTGACCACCACTTTTTCGATATCACTGTCCAGAATCATTCGGGTCACGCCCTGAAAAGCATTTTCAAAGCATCGTTTTTCATCCTTGACTTCGGATAGATGGTGGTAAAGTTCGGTATTAGATTTTTCAACCATTTTACACCCCCGATTCAATTTACCTGTTTGGATCTTGAGTAAAACCCTTATTTAAATCTATGCTTTTTCGCCTTAGCTCAGGCAATGAATTGAAATGGTAAAATTGAGCTCAACAATCTCCATGGTAGAGAAGTCGAGATGAGACGATTTTCTAGAAACCGAATGGATCCAATAGGAGAAAATCAAGCCGTTGTATGTCTATAATATATCGCAGTTACTTGATAATTTCAACTGTTTTAAAAGACACGCCACAGTTTGGGCAGACTTTTTACTGATGGTTTCGTAAAAAGTCAAAATTGACGAATTCGCACCTAATGATTTCAGCAGGTTAGGCAAGGTAAAATTGCCAAAATCGGGCTTTTTACGATGCCATCTTTACTCAATATTTTCGTAATGCTATAGCTTGTCTTTCGGTCCTCCGGTAATAACCTTCGAAAGAAGTCCATAATCATGGGAAAGGAT
>JAOZUU010000307.1 GCA_029938515.1 Desulfobacterales bacterium
GTCCGTTTATTGTCGGAAAAGAGCTTTATTATATTGCGCAGTCCGTGCTAAGCGGCAAGATAGCCGGAGACGGCCTGTTTACCAGGAAATGCGAACGGTTTTTGGAAAACAGGTTCGGTTCCAGCCGGTTTTTATTAACGCATTCCTGTACGGCGGCCCTGGAAATGGCCGCCATCCTTTGCAAGGTCGGCCCCGGTGATGAAATCATATTGCCTTCCTTTACCTTCGTTTCCACGGCCAACGCCTTTTTCCTCCGGGGAGCCAAAATGATTTTTGTCGATATTCGTCCCGATACCCTGAACATCGACGAGACCAGAATTGAAGAAGCGATTACGCCCCGGACCAAAGCAATTGCCCCTGTCCATTACGCCGGCGTTGGCTGTGAAATGGAAACCATCATGGCCATTGCGAAAAATCATGATTTGATGGTCGTGGAGGATGCCGCCCAGGGACTGGATGCAAAATACAAAGGCAGATATCTTGGAACCATCGGCGATATCGGTGCGTTCAGTTTCCATGAGACGAAGAACGTTATCTGCGGCGAGGGAGGCGCCATCTGTCTGAATTCGGAAAAATTGATAGAGCGGGCCGAAATCCTCCGGGAAAAAGGGACCGATCGAAGCAAGTTTTTTCGAGGCGAAATAGACAAGTATACCTGGATGGATATCGGGTCATCGTATCTGCCGTCCGACATTGTGGCCGCGTTTTTATTTGCCCAGCTTGAGAATATTGACCGGATTGGCCGAAAGAGAAATGATCTCTTTCATTATTACCATGAGCGGTTAAAGCCACTGGAAGCTGAGGGGCATTTGGGACTACCGTATATTTCGAGAGAATGCAGCAACAATCATATGTTTTACATCTTGTTAAGAGATGAAGAGACACGCAATGAAATCATCGACCGGATGAAATTAGCTGATATTCTGTCGGTGTTTCATTACCTTCCCCTGCATCAATCTCCGATGGGTCGTCAAATGGGATACGGTGATGGAGATCTTCCGGTAACGGAATCGATCAGCCGCCGCCTGCTAAGGCTTCCGTTTTACTATGAACTCACACAAAAAGAACAGGACCAGGTCGTCGATATAATAAAAAAGTATTTTTCCAGATAATATCCGGAAGTATTGAATAATTGCATCATGATTTGCCACCGGCTTTTAACAGAAACATAGGAAAATGAGATGCGATCGGCGATAAGGGATATTTTCAGCTACCTTATCTTTTGGCTTACCTTGCCTTGTGCCCTCGTGCCGGTTTGTGCATCAAATATGGGAGAAGAACTACCTTCCCTCAAATTACTTACGGCGCAGGAAGGCACCGGGAAGGGAACGCGTGTTTTATGGACGGTTTCCACCTATAAAATTGGTTTTGGCGGGGAATGGGGAGAAAATGAAGCCCGGTCTCTGCTGTTTAAGCCGCTGGATATACGCTCGTCTTCGATCACATTCAATGGTCAAACCTGCCAGGGTATTTCCTTTTCAAGTGAGCCTGTCGATACAAATAAATATTTGGCTGAAAGATATCAGGCGACGCCGCAAATGCTGGATATTTTGGAAGAGACTATTCAAGTAATCAAAACCGATTGCCGCTTGCCCGGGTTTTCTGAATACATACGACTGATGGATAGACGATTAATCGTCTGGATCGAAGGCGTTTTCTTTGTCTTTGAACCGACTGTAAATTATTGATGGTGTCGTAAAAAGTAGCCTATTTTCCATAATCGTCATTCCGGCGCAGGCCGGAATTCAGTAATTTCAATTGTTTTTGGATACCGGACCAAGTCCGGCATGACGGTATTGATACTTTTTACGAAATACTCAATTATTAATGATAAGATAAGGAAAGCGACGACAATTAATAAAGAAAAAATAATTTCCTGTCTTTTTATATTGTTCGTATTTTTCACGATTATAACCGACCAGTGGCCGGTTGCTGCCAGTGCGAACTGGACGATGGCGCCATGGGAGGATTCGTTACCGGTACCATTGGCGCCGCAACTCTCCGAAGACAAAAAAGCTCTGCATGCCGGTCTCCCGCTGGCAGCCATTATGGATGACCCGAACCCTCCGGAAACCCCCAGGCGGGTCCCGGCTCCGGCCTGGATGAAGGATATGGGGGAAGAAGCGGCTACCGTCGACTTTTCGATTACATATGTCCCCAACGGCGGAACCGACCCGTGGGGTGAGGCCTGTTACACATTTCCACCAGCCGCGAAGGCCGCCTTCAATGCCGCGGCGCGCATCTGGGGGAACATTCTCAGGTCATCCGCCCCCATAACCATCAGCGCGTGCTGGGCGAATATGGGCTCTTCTTCAATACTGGGGTATTCCGGTGGCGGTCCCCTGCGGAGAGATTTTTCCGGCGCCCCGAGAGCAAATACCTGGTATAGCGGTTCATTAGCCAACGCCCTGTATGGCTTCGATCTCGATCCGGTCAAATTTGATATGCATATCACTTACAACCAGGTGTTTAACTGGTACTTAGGTACGGATGGCAACCCACCGGCCAGCCAGCATGATTTCATGACGGTTGTGCTGCACGAAATCTGCCATGGCTTGAACTTTTCCGGTTCCATGAGCTACTCGTCCGGGACAGGCAGCTGGGGGTATGGCACGGGCTATCCGAATATTTATGATGTGTTTGTCAGGGACGGTGCCGGCAAATCGCTAATCACCTACGTCAATGGCTCCACGGCTCTGGGCACGGCGTTGAGATCGAATAACCTCTGGCTGCATGGTTCCACGTCAATGGCGGCCAACGGGGGACTGCGGGTAAGGATTTACGCGCCTTCCACATGGAGTTCGGGGTCCAGTTACTCCCACCTCGATTATAATACCTTCAACAATACGCCAAACCAGTTGATGATATACGCTATCAGCGCCGGCGAATCGGTTCATGATCCCGGGCCGGTCACCACGGACCTCCTGGAGGATCTTGGCTGGCCAGCCGGCGGCACTTCGCCTTCCCCCCCGGGCACTCCAGTCGTATCCCTGGATTTTTTACCGCTTCTATTGGATGAAAGCACAACGTCTTCATGCCCGGCCATACCCAATGGCGATTTCGAAAGCGGGGCCGTCGCATGGACGGAATTTTCCGAGTTGGGCAGAGACCGCATTGGTCAGTGGGGAGAGGTGACGGGCCACAGCGGTACGTGGTATACTTGGTTAGGCGGGGAGAATAATGAGACCGCCCATGTCCAGCAACAGGTTACCGTTCCTTCATCATGCCCCTATCTGGTTTTTTATCACTGGATCAGATCAAGTGACGCGTGCGGCTACGATTACGGCTATGTAAAAATTAACGGAACAAATGTGTCAACCATACCGCTCTGCAGCGTTGAAAATACAGATGGGTGGGTGAAAAAGTCAATCAACCTGGGTGGTTACGTCAATCAAACCGTTAGTCTACAGATCCGTGCGGAAACGGATGCCAGTTTCAGCAGTGACTGGTTTATCGATGATGTCTCTTTTCAGCCATGGGCCGGCGCCGGCCTGGTGACGGAACCGGTTCCGGTGAAAGCAGGTTCCGCATCCCAACCAAAGACCCAAAAAACCCTGTTGAAGCACTGATATGTCTATCCTGTTTGTTTTGGGAAGTATCCTTCGTCAGCAGTTGCCACGGTGACGTCACTGTTCGTTATAACCGCTTGGTTCATATGTAAAAGCAAAAAATATTAACCGCAGACTCACACAGACAGACGCAGACGGGAATTCCTATTCGTATCCACCTGTTTTTTCAAAACAATAGTCTGCGTCAGCCTGTGTGAGTCTGCGGTTAACAATGTGGTTTAAGAATAACTTTGACGTTACCCTGAACGGTTGCTTTTTTGATGGACTGTGTGGTATGGTTATCGGAAATGGTGCAACAGGTCGAGATCATCTGGTGTCACCCCGATTGAGCGAAAACGCTCAATGCCCATTGTCAGTCGTTTGTTGTCCGTGGTGGTATGGTAATATAACAAAGTTGAATGTCATATCTCTTCAAATAGGTGAGATATTACGCTTTATACGTATTGCCCTCAACCTGCAACGGACGACGGATCCCCCTAATCGGGTTTTCACTCGATTGGGGTATCATTAACCGTATGTCAGTGATTTGGCGGAAAGGAGGCATGGAATGAAGCGATACATTGCCGTGACGGGTATGGTTACTGTTCTTATTTTTTGTTTCACCATGGGAGACGCTCTTGCAGGAAAACAATTACTGGATAATTTTACAAGCACTTACATGGATGCGAAGAAGTGGCAGTACCGTGAATTTGTTCGGGAGGTGGCCGGTGGGAAGCTGGCATTAAAACTGGGCAACAACTCTGGGCGAGATGTTGTTCGTAATGCAACAAGATTTCAAAATCCAGGAGGGAAAAACAAGATAGCCTGTAC
>JAOZUU010000308.1 GCA_029938515.1 Desulfobacterales bacterium
GATCACCTTGTCATCCAGAAATATGGGCGCATCAAACCGCAGCGCAATGGCGATGGCATCGCTGGGCCGGGCGTCTATGCTGAAAGTTTCATCTTTGGAAAGAAAATGGATCCGCGCGAAATAAGTATTGTCCATGATATCACAGACCTCGACTTTGGATACGACAATATCCAACCGATCGCCCAGATTTTTAAATAGATCATGGGTCATGGGCCGGTCGAAATTTACCTTTTTCAGGGCCGATGCGATGGAGGTGGCTTCCAGCAGTCCAATCCAGATGGGAACAGCCTGATCGGTCTTTTCGGATTTTAAGATAATAATCGGTGTATTCGACTCCGAGTCCATGGTTAATCCGGCGATAATTGCTCTATGCAGCACGGCTTTGAACTCCTTTCCGGCTTAAGATAGGTGATTGGGTAACAGACGCTCCCAAGAGAGAATGAAAAAAACCTTTCTTGATAACGACCGTGATCAGCTTTCCGGTTAAATCGTTTCCATCGGGTGGTCGGGCCTGATCGTCTCGAACCTGATCGTCTCGAATCGGGTCGTCCCGAAAATTGACAATTTTACTGGTCGACGTCCTTCCGCTCCACTGGACTTCTTTGGTTGCGGATGTTTTACTGAACCCCTCCACCAGAACAACCTGCCTGGTTCCGATCAGGGCCTTGTTTTTCTCAAGTGTGATTTGTTGTTGCAGACCAAGCAGGGCCTGGAGCCGACGCGCTTTTTCCTTTGCCGGTATTTTTTCTTTAAATTGGGTGGCCGCTGCATTGGGGCGGTCGGAATACTTGAAGGCAAAGAGGCTGTCGAAACGAATACCCCGGATCATATCCAGTGTCATTTGAAAATCCGACTCCGTTTCACCGGGAAACCCGACAATAATATCCGATGTAATGGCGATACCCGGATAATCCGCCCGAAGCCGGGCTACCCGCTCCGCAAAATGGGCGAGGGTGTATTTTCGATTCATGCGATGCAGAATCTTATCAGACCCGGACTGAACAGGAAGATGGATATGACGGCACAGTTTTTCCAGCCGGCCAAACGCCGCGATCAGTTCCTTGGACAGATCTTTGGGATGCGAGGTGGTAAACCGAATCCGTTCCAACCCACCCACTTCGTTAACCCGTGTCAGCAAGTCGGCAAAAGAGACCAGTTCTTCCTTGTTCCCGTAGCTGTTTACGTTCTGTCCCAAAAGGGTTACTTCCCGGGCGCCGGATGCGACCCGCATCTTGATTTCTTTTATGATCTGTTCCGGTGGTCGACTCGTTTCCCGGCCACGCACAAAAGGAACCACGCAATAGGTACAATAATTATCACATCCCCGCATGATCGTGACAAATTGACTGACCCCCCCGCCACTTATCTGTGCCCCGGGGTCCTGATTATTTTCACCGGACATACGGGGACCCACATCGACGATCCGGGCCTTCTTCAATGCAACTCTATCTACCAGGGTCGGCAACCGATCCAAGGCATCCGTGCCAAAAACCAGATCCAGATAAGGTACCCGTGAAAGCATGGACGCTCCTTCCTGCTGCGCCACACACCCCCCCACCGCCAGAATCGTATCGGGATTTTGTTGTTTCAACGGCGCCAGACGACCGAGTAGACTGTACAATTTCTGCTCGGCTTTATCCCGGATGGCGCAAGTGTTCACAATGATCAGATTGGCCTGATCGGCTGAATCCACAACGCCATAACCGGACCGGCTCATCAGGTCTCCGATCCGTTCGGAATCGTAAATATTCATCTGACATCCGATGGTCTGTATGAATACTTTTTTTTCAGGCATAAATTAACGTCTCGGTATTTCTACAATTGTTCTCTATCTTTTACCGGCCTCCATTTTTTCAACCCCGGCGGGCTCAATCAGAATTTCTCGTTTCAGGTCTTTGATAATGGCATCGACCTCAGGCCCGCAGCCCGGAGCAATCGTCAACCGGATAACCCCCAAAAAAGGATCCAGGGTGGTGACAATTGCCAACCCATCGTACGCCTCTAAAGTAAATCGAACATAGGCAATCTGGGAGCGATCGACCCGATAGTATCTCTTTATCGTTTCCAAGCGATGAAATCTATTCAATTATGGCATTTTACATGAATACAATCTATTTATGCCAATCCTAACACACCCAGGTAGAACTTCAATACAAAATTCCAGTATTTCATCACCCCGCGGACCATATTTTCCGATTGCGACGGCAATGGATCTATAGTGAACTTAGTACGCTTCACTCACCCGCCGGCGGAGAATGATGGAAAATTGAAATACAGGAATAATGGGTACACCCCATTCCTTCACGTTGAAAAATTTGTAGATTCATGGGATAAATATCGCCATGGATCCTAAAAATATCAATACCAGATACAGCCGTTATACGGTTTTAACCAATATTCCAGTGTTCCAATGTTCCAACATCCCATGTAGGTTCGACAAGACCGAAAATTTGTGAATAGAATTACTTTCAATAAGTTATAGAATTTCCGAGACATTTATCCGAATGAATCCGCACTGGAAAATTGACCAACCGAATCCAGACATTATCAATAACTTTTGTCGTTCCCTTCCGTGCCATCCGGTGACCGCCACCGTCCTGGCGAACCGTGGGTTCCGCAGACCGGAAGATGTCGATGCATTTTTTCATCCATCTCTGTCCAACCTTCGCCCGCCCTTCCCCATGAAGGACATGGAGACGGCAGTCAAAAGGATCAGCCGGGCGTTGAACAGCCATGAAAAAATTATGATTTTCGGCGATTATGACGTGGACGGCGTGACGGCCACGGCGATTCTGGCTAACTTCCTCCAGGATGCCGGCGCGGATGTTTCGACCTATATTCCCCACCGGGTCAACGACGGGTATGGTTTGTCGGCCAAGTATATCATCACGCAGGCGATACCGTCCGGTCTCGATCTGATCATCACCGTCGACAATGGATCATCCAGTCATGAAGCGGTTGATCAAGCCCGTCAGGTGAATATCGATGTGATCATTATCGATCATCATACCATTATTGAGCCGTTTCCAGAGGCCGTGGCGGTGGTGAATCCCAAACGAACCGACTGCACGGCCGGGTTGGCCGATTTAGCCGGTGTCGGTGTGGTTTTTGCGCTCCTGATCTGCCTGAGAAAGCATCTTCGCGATACCGAGTTCTGGAATGGACGACCGGAACCCAATTTAAAACACACCTGTGACCTGGTGGCATTGGGGACTGTAGCCGATATGGTTCCGCTGCGTGATGACAACCGTATTCTGACGCATGCCGGAATGGATATTATTCGCCACAACCATTCGCGACCCGGGCTCACGGCCCTTTTGGCCCTCGCCAAGGTTGCCGCTGAAACCGTCGATTCCGAAGATATCGCCTATCGCCTGGCCCCCCGATTGAATGCGGCCGGCCGTATGGAGCATGCTGAAACCGCGCTATCCCTTTTGACAACGAACGACCGGGACGTTGCCGGGCAGCTCGCCCGGCGTATCGAGACCTTGAATACCCGGCGGCGAAAAGTCCAGAAAAACCTGATTGATCGGATCCATGCGAACTTAAAAGATAATACCGATCTTTTAAAGGGCCACTCTTTGGTTTTGTGGGGCGAGGGCTGGCATGAGGGCGTTCTGGGAATTGCAGCGGCCCATTTTGTAAGGATGTACCACCGGCCCGTTGTCTTGATCAGCACCCGCAACGGTTCAGGCAAGGGATCGGCCCGGAGTATCCCCGGGTTTGATCTCTATCAGGGATTGGCGACCTGCCGGGAAATGCTAACAGGTTTCGGCGGTCACGCCCTGGCGGCGGGGGTTAAAATCAAAGTGGACAGGCTTGACGAATTTCAACGTCGATTTGAAACGATTGTTCATGTAGTCACTGGAAAGACGGCATTCACGCCGGACGTACGGATCGATTGCAAACTCAGTCTGGATGACATCTCGGATCATCTACTGGATGAACTCGAATTATTGGCGCCCTTCGGAACTACAAATCCGGAGCCGTTGTTTATATCCCATAATATCGAGGTAGTCTCCTGGAAAATCGTCGGCAAGGTCCACCTCAATATGCGGCTCCGCCAACAATCAGGTTCACCCGGCCGGACATTTCAGGCGATGCAATTTAATGTCAATCCTCAAAAAAAGGTTCCCCGGATATTCGAAAGTATTGTTTTTCGGGTCGGCTGGAACCGGTGGAACCAGAGCCGGACGGCCCGGATTAT
Organism: Desulfobacterales bacterium; assembly: GCA_029938515.1. Taxonomy (GTDB): domain Bacteria; phylum Desulfobacterota; class Desulfobacteria; order Desulfobacterales; family QNYZ01; genus QNYZ01. The sequence continues at coordinate 4,208 of JAOZUU010000308.1, forward strand.
TATTGAAGCGGTCTAGTTTTAACTTGCATTTGATTATTATCGGAAGTAGTAGCTAAATGTTATGCGTATCTGGAAAAATTAAAAACAGTTTAAAAAAATATAATCGAGGATCCCATGGCAAAAACATTCCGGCCCAGCACCCGTGAGGCCACCATCATTTCTAAAA
>JAOZUU010000309.1 GCA_029938515.1 Desulfobacterales bacterium
AATATGGGATAAACCCATATTTATAACCATTTAACCAATCAACTAATCACCCAATCAACGATATCTGTACTTCGTCAATCGTCATTTCTTATAGCTCCAGCAATGCGATCATTTCATCGTGGATATGTCCGTTGGTTACCAGGATCTCTTGATCCCCCGGCGTGTAGGGTTGATTTGAAAATGTGGTTACGGTTGCTCCGGCTTCGGCTGCAATCAGTGCGCCGGCGGCCGTATCCCATGGTTTAAGGTTTTGTTCCCAGAATCCTTCGAAGCGGCCGCAGGCTACATAACACAGGTCAAGAGCCGCGGAACCGAGTCTGCGCATCCCCTGCGAGGCTTTCAGACAACTGCCGTAACGGACCATCACCGGCTCGAAGATCTCCCGGACATTGTAAGGAAATCCGGTGACCAGCAAACTATCTGCGATCGTCGGGGTCGCAGATACCTGAATCGGTTCGCCGTTGAGTTGAGCACCCTGTCCGCTGACGGCAGCGTAAAGTTCATCGTTTACAGGGTCTAAAATGATACCGAGAACAATGGTATCGCCAACAGCCAGGGCAATTGATATGGAAAAAATCGGAATCTGATGAGCAAAATTTACCGTACCGTCCAATGGGTCAACGATCCATTTATATTCGGATACGCCCGTGATCAAGCCACATTCTTCACTCAGAACAGCATGGTCCGGGAATTCGGCATGAATGGTGGATACGATCAATTCTTCAGATTCGCCATCGGCTTCGGTAACGATTTCGTCATTCGCCTTTTTCCGGATACGGGATATGTTGCCGAATCGCGATCGCAATATTTCGGCCGCTTTATAAGCGGCTGAAATGGCTACCTGTCTACAGGGGGCAAGATCCATAGGGGGAGACCTTTCTTTGTACCTAGAGGTTAAGCGGTTCAGGGTTCAACGTTCAGGGTTAAAAATACCAGACAGCTCGTATCAAAGGGATCGTGTCTTCATCTGGTTACAAAGCTGTTTCTCTCAATGGGGTAGGACGGGTATTCCGCATTTTTATTAATATTATGAGCAGTATCCATCGGTTATAACCTTTGAACCCCGAACCTCTGAACCCGTTAACGGTTACACATTTTATATCCTTTTCTCCATCTCTTCAATCAGGGGCAACAGCGTCACTTTCGAGCGGGCCGATATGGCGATGCCCTTGAGTTTTTGGCTGAGGCGGGTGCTGGTCTGCGGACTGACACGATCCATTTTGTTCAACACCCGGATGGTGGCCGTATTTTGCAAATTAAGGTCAGCCAGGATTTTTTCGACGGATTTAATCTGTTCTTCATACCGGGGATTGCTTATGTCGATAATATGCAACAATAAGTCGGCATCTTCAAGTTCTTCCAGGGTCGCCCGAAAAGCCACCATAAGGTCGTTGGGCAAATCTTTTATAAATCCTACAGTGTCGGTGATGATAACTTCAATGTCTCTGGGAAAGCGCAGCCGCCGGCTGGAAGGATCCAGCGTGGCAAAAAGCCGGCTTTCGGCCGCCACGTTGCTTTTGGTCAGGGTATTGAGCAACGTTGACTTGCCCGCGTTGGTATATCCAACGATGGAAATGACTCGAAGGCCTTTTTTGTACCGTTTGGCCTTTTGCTGTTGCCTGTGTTTTGTGACCGAAAATACTGCTTTTTCCAATCCTGCAATTTTCTCACGGGCTCTTCGCCGATTGATTTCCAACTTCGTCTCGCCGGGACCGCGCCCGCCGATACCACCGGTTAAGCGTGACATGGCGGTGTTTTTCACCACGAGACGCGGCAGTAAATACTTTAGCTGGGCCAGCTCAACCTGCAGCTTTCCTTCCCGGCTTTGGGCACGCTGGGCAAAGATATCCAGTATCAATTGAGAGCGATCAATTACTTTTAATTCTATCCGATCAGTTATTGATCTTATCTGGGAAGGGTTTAACTCCTGGTCAAAAATGATTACAGTTGCAGCTTCCTGGAGGGCTAAAATGGCCAAATCCTGAAGTTTGCCGGGTCCAATCAAAATACGGGAATCCGATTTCTTGCGCTGCTGCGTGACGCTTCCGACAATCTCCAAACCACTGGATCGGACGAGATCTCGAAGCTCCGCCAGTGATTCTTTGGCCTGGCGTTTTGTTCCGGACGATGCACTGACCAACAGGGCCCTTTCAGTATTCGAACCGGCCTCATGCCCGGAACTGACACGGGCAAGCTCGTCTTCAAGTGCCTGAATGAGTGCCAGACAGTCGATGTTCAGATTGCCCGGATTCAGGGGCGTTAAGAGTTGATAGGGATTCTTGCGGGATTTTTTGGGCATGATGTGGGCCACATGAATTTTTTGGGGCAGCCCTTCAGGATTGCTTGAAATGACCGCCATCATATCCAGCCTCAGCAATGCCAGATCGGTCAGATCATCTTCGGACAGGGTTTCAGGGGTCAGATGGGTATGGATGCATCGCAGACCCTTTAAACGTCCGGGGTCGGCGCGATACTCGCCGGTATCCGGAATAACGATTTTTTTATTATCACCTACGATTACAAAGCAAACTTTACCACGGCGGTTTACCAGAATACCGATCTGACGACGAATCTCCCGGGAGAGCCGGCAAATTTCGCGAGCCAGTTCAAGGGTAAGTAAAAATTCCGGTGGGATGCGACGGCGATAAAAATTTTCAAGCCTTTTGATTTGATTCGCCTTTAAACCGGCGGTATTTCCGTAAGTTTTTTTCAAGAAAGTTCGTGGTCTCAGCTTCCGGCCATCACTTCTTCAGAGGCCGGATTTTCAAACCGAGTGTAGGTATTTAAAAAGGTTAAAAACACATCCCCCGTAGGGCCATTTCGTTGTTTGGCCAGCAGGATTTCGGCGACCCCCTTGTTCGGGTTATCTTCCTCTTTGTTGTATACTTCGTCCCTGTATATGAAGGCAACCACGTCCGCATCCTGTTCCAGGGCTCCGGATTCCCTCAAATCAGAAAGCCGGGGTCTTTTGTCGGTACGCTGTTCGAGCATCCGGTTGAGTTGTGACAGCGCCAATACCGGCAGTTCCAGCTCCTTGGCAAGGGCTTTTAAGGCTCTGGATATCTCTGAAATTTCAAGATCTCTCCGTTCGGCACCGGCGCGTCCCTGCATCAGTTGCAAATAATCGATGATGACCAGGCCAAGGTTTTTGTCCATTTTGAGCCGTCGGGCTTTGGCCCGTATTTCCATGGCCGACATGCTTGGAGAATCGTCGATATAGATGGGGGATGCAGACAATATATCGGCAGCGTCGGTTAACCGATGCCAATCCTCCATACTGAAAAACCCGCCTTTTAAACGGGAGGAGTCGATGCGGGCTTCTGCGCATAGCATCCGCATCGACAGCTGTTCCTTGGACATTTCCAACGAGAATACGGCCACCGGTATGTTGGCTTCAACGGCTGCATTTCGGGCTATGTTCAGTGCCAGTGCGGTTTTTCCCATGCTGGGTCGAGCGGCGAGAATAATGAGGTCGGAGTTTTGCAGCCCTGAGGTCAGATTGTCCAAATGACTGAAACCCGTAGGAATTCCGGTTACCAAGCTCCGATTGCCCTGATTTTCCTCCAGGGTCTCAATATTGCCGAGAATGATTTTGCTCAGGGGGTAAAAGGCCTGCCGGGCTTTTTTTTCGGAGATTTCGAAAATGGCCGTTTCCGCAAAGTCGATGACATCGTCGGTATTTCCCCTGTCTTCAAAACATCGTTTCAAAATGGCATTGGCCTTTTCGATCAGTCGCCTCAACGAAGCCTTGTCATGGACAATTTTGGCATAATGCTCTGCATTGACTGCCAGGGGAACCGTATCGACGAGCCTGGCAAGATAGCTGGCGCCCCCGATTTCTGATAGATGCCCATTTTCTTTTAACTTATTGGCCAGGGTGACAAGGTCTACCGGTTCTGCTTTATCAAACAACTCGATAACGGCCGCATAGATTTTTTGGTGGGCTGTCCGGTAGAAATCTTGCGGGGCAAGTATTTCAATAACATCCAGCAGGGTATTATTATCGATCAAGATAGCACTGATGATGGATTCCTCCGCTTCGATGTTTTGCGGTGGAAGCGAGTACTGTGCGAGATCTTTTTGCTGTGTCGCTTGACGTTCGGGCATGTGGAGTACTTAAAGATCGGTGGTTTCGATATGATTTTTTATTGAAAGTAAACGTTCTGCCACCAAGGCACTAAACTTTTTCCGAGGCTACGCTCGGAAAAAATGGCCCCTGCAGGGCAGCATGCACGCTGATTATAGGTTTCAGTTTCTGACAACATGTTATCAGATAAAGCCTGATAAGAGCATGTTACACAGGTTATTCAGGTATTATTTCAACCGTTATTTCGGGTTCGACTTCATTGTATACCCGAATCGGGACCTTG
>JAOZUU010000310.1 GCA_029938515.1 Desulfobacterales bacterium
TACACTTGGTAACTTGCCAGTCCCCGAAGTTACCCACAGATTTGTCTGAAGAGGCCAAAAAAGATACATAATTAAACGATAAACCCACAATGAGCGCTCCCAGAAAACTACCGGTGACCGACCCCAGTCCGCCTATGATCACCACAATCATGGCGAAAATGATATTCTCCAGTCCGATATCGGGATAGACCTGTTCCTGAAACATACACCACATGGTTCCACCCACGCCGGCCAGGGCCGCCCCAGCGGTAAAAACGCCGGTGAAAATGCGGTTGATATTGTAACCTGCAGCCTGAACCATCTCGCGATTTTCCACACCCGCCCGGACAATCAGACCCAGCTTGGTTTTCATCAGGATCAATTGAATACCGATAAACATGGATAGGCCCACAATGATCGCCACCACCCTGAACTTATTAATGATAATATCGAAAACATCATAGCTTCCCTGAAACAGCATCGGTACCAAAACAACTTCGGGATTGGCCCCCCAGAAAATCTTGATGATCTCGGTCATGACATACAACACACCCATGGTAATCATGATCTGTTTGAGATGGTCGCCGTACACACCGCGAATGATGACCCGCTCAAGGATAAGACCGAGCAACGCGCCGGACACGGCCCCCGCTAAAAGGGCCAGCAGCAGACTGCCGATGCTTTGGGCCACGGTCCCGTATTCGACCCATCCGAATGTTTCCAGAAGGTTCAGCATCCAGAATCCGCCCGTATAAGCACCCAGGGCAAAAAGCGCGCCATGGGCCATATTCAATACGTCCATCAACCCGAAAATAATCGTCATGCCGGAAGCGACCATAAACAGCAGCATTCCAAAGGCAAGACCCGCTATGGTCAACACAATGTAGGTCTTTGGATCGATCCAGATCAGAGGCAGAAACCAGATCCCGATCGAAGCGATCCGAATCGCCCAGGTCTTGGCATTGAATTCCGATTTCAATTCTGACTCGTCAGATACTGTTTCGGTGTTCACACTTTCCTCTTCTCATCTCAAAATCCACAATTCAATTTGAAACCACTTTTAGCCGATTCCCAAATATTTCTTCTTCAATTCATGATCGTCAACCAGATCCTTCATGAGTCCCTGATGAACGACCCTGCCATCATCTAAAATAAAAAAATCGGATCCCACCATGCTGGCCAGGTGAAAATTTTGTTCCACTAGAACGATGGTCGTCTTATCCCTGATCTTGACCAACGATTCACCTAGCTGATCAACGACGATGGGTGCCAATCCCTTGGATGGTTCGTCGATAAGCAGGAGTTGATGGTCGTTGATAAATGCACGTGCCACGGCCAGCATCTGTTTTTGCCCGCCGGAGAGGACCCCGGCCTTGGATTTCCAAAACTTTTTAATATCGGGAAAAAGTTCGAATATCATTTCCTGGCGAGCCCTGGTTATTTCACTCTCCGTTAAAATGGAAAGACGCATATTCTCTTCGACGGTTAAATTGTAGAAAACGGCCCGCTCCTCGGCGACAAATCCGACGCCTAACCGGGTGATTTCATAGGGTTTGAGCCCATGCACGGGGGCGCCGGCCAGAAAGACCTCTCCCGAAGTGATCGGGTTAAGCCCCATGATGGCCCGCAGGACACTTGATTTTCCAGCGCCGTTTCGGCCCAAAAGAACCGTGGGTCGTCCGGAGGTTACATTAAAAGTGATGCCCTGGAGGATGTGATGCTGTTCGATGTAACTGTGGACCTCATTTAAGACCAGAATCGAATCAGTCATGCTTTACGCCTCCACCCAGGTAAGCGGCCTGAACTTCCGCATTCATTGAAACCGCTTCCGGCGTATCGTCACAAATGAGTCGCCCCTCTTTAAGAACGGCGATAGTGTCCGAAACAGTCATGATCATATCGAATTTATGCTCGACCAAAAGGATGGTCCGATTACGAGCGGCCTTGATTTCCTGGATGATTTCCAAAATGGAGGGCACTTCTTCAATACTCATTCCGGCTGTGGGCTCATCTAAGAGCAGCACCTGGGGATCGAGACCCAGAAGAATTACGATTTCAAGCTTGCGTTGTTCACCATGGGTCAGGGTGCTGGCTGTATGCGACCAGCGCTCCTCCAGCATTACGTGGGTTAAAAGTGTATAGGCCTGATCTTCCAGTTCGGTATAAGATCGCCAGTGCCGCCAAAAAACCATCCCCACACCGGATTTGGACTGCAGGGCCAAGCGCACATTTTCCAGCACGCTGAGGGATGGAAAAATATTGGTCAGTTGAAATGATCTTCCGATACCCAGGGTCGTACGGCTGGCCGCATCGAGGCGGGTTACATCACTACCATTTAGAAACACCTGTCCTGAGGTGGGCTTGTACTGGCCGCTGATCAGATTAAAGAGGGTCGTTTTGCCGGCGCCATTAGGTCCAATAATGGATTTCAAGCGATGCGTTTCAACCTTCAGGTTAACCCCATCGACAGCGACGGTCCCGCCGAAACGAATGGTAAGATCCCGGGTCTCGATGGCCGGGACCTGGTTCATATCTTCTTCCATATTTCTATCATAGACAAGGTGGAAGTAGAAATAGCCGCGACGGGAAATCCTTCCGATGAATTTCCCGTCACCGGGAAAATTTATCTGGTAAGTGGAATGTTCAGATCCTCAATGGTTTGTACCTTGACCAGCTCAGGGATGGCCCAGCCAACGTTGGGATCGACTTTTAACTTGAAATGAAACTGAGACTGCAGGGCCTGGTGATCCTCCTTGCGCATGATCATCTTACCTTTGGGCGTCATCCACTCCAGTCCTTCCATGGCCGCGATTAATTTTTCCGTATCGGTGGACCCAGCCTTTTCAATGGCCTTGGCCACGAACATGGCCGCGGCGAAACCACCACAATGAAAGAAGTCAGGCGGCATCCCTTTGAATCGCTTTTTGTGTTCTGCCACTAACCAGTCATTAATCTCGTTCTTGGGGTTTGTGTGGTAGTAATATCCGGACCCTTCCATTCCAGCAAAGGGTTTGTAGCCTTTGAGGGCCGGGATGATGTTTCCGCCCGTGGTCAGCTTGATGCCGTACTTTTCATCTAGTTTCATGGCATGGAATTTTTTTAACGGGTTGCCTTTCCCGGCCCAGTTTAAAAACAGGTATTTTTCACCCTTTATGTCCTTCATGGCCTTGATGATACGCTGGGCGGTAGCCGTAAAATCCACGGTTTTCACAGGTAAAAATTCCTCGATGACAACTTTGGCGCCCTTGGCCTCGGCGGCTTTTTTATATTTTTCCACGAAAGTTCGCCCGAAGGTGTAGTCCTGGGCCACTGTAGCTATGGACACACCCGGTCGTGCCAACACCAGGGCATTGCCGATGGCATCGTGGGAAGAATTGCGTGAAGTCTTAAATACAAAGCGGTTGCTGTCCTTGCCGGTGATGGTATCGGATACGGCTGGTTCCACAACCAGGATCTTTTTAAATTCTTCCGCTACCGGCAGCATGGCCATGGCCACAGCCGAGGAAGTCGGACCCACGGCCAAATCAACCTTGTCGTCTTTATAAGCTTCCGTGAGAAGCTGTTTGCCGACGGCAGGTTTGATCTGGCTATCTTTCACAATAATTTCAACGGGGCGCCCCAATAGCTTCATGGTGCCTTTAGTGGCATATTCCATCCCCAATTCGAATCCGATGCGACTCTGGTTGCCGAATTGTTCGAAGGGACCGCTCAGGGCCTCGATATTGGCAATTTTTATGGGTTCGGCCGCTACTGCTAAAGTTGCCATCATGGTCAGAATCATGGTGGCTGCTCAGAAACAATAGCCCATCCGCGTTACATGTCTTTTCTTCATGCTCGTTTCCTCCTTTTTGTGCCAGACTTGAATTGATATGCTGGACTTTGGGATTAAATCAGTTAAAGATCCTCACGAAAAGGTTTACTGAAAGTCAGATTAATATTTTTTCGGCTTCTTCCTCGGTGTCGTATATACTGGGTGCCAGGCCGCGTTTGACAAATTCATCACCGAGCTTTGCGCGTAACGCTTCGCTGGTCGTATGGCGGGTCACATCTTCGTAATAGGTTTCGATGATGTATTGACCCATGTCAAGATAAGCATCCAGCAGATCTTCGCCGATACTGAAGGATTCATAATCAACGATGGCTTTTACTTTCTTGCCGGCGGCCTTACATTTTTTTTCGACCACCTGCCTGATGATCGCGATATCGTCCGCGGTCTCTAATTCCAGGCCTTTGAAGTTTAAACGCAGGGTATTGGTTTCCGGATCATATTGAATCCGCTCATCGATATCGAGGGTCAGGAGCTCCGGACGGATATCCATCTGCCGGGATTGGAAGATCCGTCGATCCATTATAGAAACGGCATTGATAACTGGCTTT
>JAOZUU010000311.1 GCA_029938515.1 Desulfobacterales bacterium
GGTTTATACTTCCTTGACCACGAGCATCTGCTCATCCTCGGCCCGCTGGATCTGGGTCTCATTGGTCGTGGACATTTCAGCTTTAAAGCACAGGGCCCACATCATGATGATGCCAAGGATCCACCAGGTGATCTGCCAGGACCAAATGCTCGGGAATCCGGCAAAAGAGAAAGCCTTGTTACCGAGAATACAGGCCGGGCCGATAGCGAAGAAATACCATACCGGTACGACGATCTTCATAATACCCCGCCATTTCTTGCCGCTCTCGCTCGGCTCGTCGACACTATCCAGCCACTTGCGGACTTCCGCCTGACGCTCGATCGTTTCCTGGGTATCCTTTAAGCCGAGACTGCGACAAAGAAGGGCGACCGTCAGGCCAACACCGGTCCCCCAGAAGGCACAGTGCATGGAGAGCGGGGCTGGCCAGATGTAATAGGTCAGAAAGACCGCTACCATGCCGGAGAGCACCCCCAGGGTCGCGCCGATGCTGGGATATCTCACCCCCCAGATTACCCCCAGCAGCATTACATACATGACGAACCCAAAGGCAGTGGCCAGGGCCCCGAGAATAACCAGGGCCGCTTTCGATGTCAGGCCGACGGTCAGGGCCGCGATGGTCAGAAATGTTTTCATGCCCCGGTCCACCCAGATCTGTTCAGCATGACTGACGTTGCCTTTTTTGATGTATTTGACGTAAACATCCCGCATAATGATCGAACCGCCGGTACCGATATAGGGCGCGGCCGTTGAATGAATCGCCGCAATGGCGCCCATGAAAACGATACCTAAAACAAAAGGCGGTAGAAATTCCATCATCAATATCGGGACAACCGTTCCCTGCCCGATTTTTGCAAATGCTTCAACTCCTTCTAATTCAAGGACTTTGGCGCCCATCCCCTGAAAAGCGGTGAAGAAGAACAGGGCAAAACCCACCACAAAGGTGGACATGAAAGCCTGCTGCCATGCCAGGGGTCTCGGCGACTTGATGCCGAAGGTCCACATGGTAAAGGCGGGTGAGGACTGGATCCCCATCAGGGCGAACATATAGGTCAGGATCATCACGGCGGTCCAGGCGCTTTCACCCTCGGCGCCACCGAGTCCGAAGTTGATTATCCGCGGCACTTCGGTGAGTTTGGGTTCCAGCGCTGCCACTTTCGCGCTAAATGCCGTCCAGCCACCGATGACATCCGCTGTAATGACAAAAAATCCGAGAAGGATGATACCGCCCACCAGCAGAATGAACTGAATCACACCGACCCAGGTACTGGCTTTCAGACCACCGGTACAGACGTAGAACCAGACGATAAACGCCATGAAAATGGCGCCGAAGGTAATGGGGACACCGGCGACGATATGAAACAGGGATGCCGAAGCCATGAGTTGTACCGCCGAATAGAACATGGAGTACAAGAAGGCCGTCATCACCGACAGCCAGCGTACGGCTTCATTGTTGAAGTAGTACGCATACATGTCACCCGGCGTGACAAAGCCGTATCGTTTTCCCAGAAGCCACGTTCGTTTGGAGAAGAACGTGCCGGTAATGGGAATGGTCAGGACGTAAAAAGATGCAAACGCGTAAGCGAGGCCGTCCCGCCAGATCAGCCCGGGGTGGCCGATGAAGGTCCACCCTGAAAAAGAGGCCGCCGTTGCCGCCAGCAGAAAAGCAAAAAACGGGATCGACCGTCCGGCGATGGTATACCCGCTGGATGTCTTTTCCGTAAAATAGCCTTTCAGACCCCAATAAAAGCAATAAATAATGTATAACCCTAGAAATATATATACCCACGTTGTTCCAGACATATTTCTTTCCTCCTTTGCCGTCTAAATGAGTTGACAATCAATCGTGGAAATCACGTGTTTCAACCGATAAGTAAAGAAAAGGTATCACCTCCCTTCGACAAGCCGACTGGTTTCTGGATGCTTGTTTCCGGATACTGGTTTTTCATCCAGGATCAAGCATCCAGTATCAAGTAAACAGGATCAATCAGATAACACCTCCGCAGACCTAAATACCCGACTCATCGTTCATCTTTTTGATCTCTTCCACGATCTCCGGATTGGCCAGGGTCATCACATCCCCCACATCCAGCTTGTTGGAGATGGCGCCCAGTACCCGTCGCATGATCTTGCCCGAACGGGTCTTGGGCATATCCGTGACGATCCAGACCTTGCGCGGTTTGGCGATCTTGCCGATCTGTTCACAGACCGCGTCGTTGATTTTCTGTTCCAGGGCCTCGGTGGCCGCAATGCCGGGCTTCAAAGCGATATAGAGATCCGGTACCTTGCCCTTGATCTCGTGATTCACGGGCACCACGGCCGCTTCGGCCACTTCTTCCACCACCAGAGAGGCCGATTCGATCTCCTTGGTGCCGAGGCGGTGGCCGGATACGTTGATGACGTCGTCGATCCGGCCCAGGATCCGGAAATACCCGTCCGGGGCCTCCACCGCGGCATCACCGGTCAAATAGGGCCAGTCGCGCCAGTCCTTGCTCTTGGGATCCTTGCAATAACGGGCATAGTAGGTTTCCACATATCGATCCCGGTCTCCCCAGATGGTCTGGAAAGCTCCCGGCCAGGGGTTCTGGATGCAGATATTCCCCGCTTTACCGGCGCCCTGGGGCAATATTTCGCCGGCATCATCATAAATGATCGGGTGGATTCCCGGCACCCCCGGACCGGCGCTGCCCGGTTTCATCGGGTTGAGGCCCGGCAGGGTGCTGCAGAGGAACCCACCGGTTTCGGTCTGCCACCAGGTATCGACGATGGCGGCCTTGCCCTTTCCGACCTCATCGTAATACCACCGCCAGACCGCCGGTTCGATGGGCTCACCCACCGTGGTCATGTGTTTGAAGCTGTAATTATATTTTTTGGGTTCATCGGGGCCGATTTTGCGCAGGGCCCGGATCGCGGTAGGCGCGGTGTGGAAGATGTTGACATCCAGATCCTGGGCGATTCGCCAGGCCCGGCCCGCATCCGGATAGGTGGGCACGCCTTCGAAAATCACCGTGGAGGCGGCAAGGGCCAGGGGACCGTAAACGATGTAGGAATGACCGGTAATCCAGCCGATATCGGCCATGCACCAGTAGACGTCTTCGGGATGGATGTCCTGTACATACTTGGAGGTACCGGCCGTGTAGGCCAGGAAACCGCCGGTGCTGTGCTGGCATCCCTTGGGCTTCCCGGTGGTCCCGCTGGTGTACATGAGAAACAGGGGCGCTTCGGCCGGCATTCTTTCCGGTTCGACCCGGGCGCCGTATTTATCCTTCACCAGATCATTGGCAAAATAGTCCCGTCCGTCCACCATGGGCGTTTCGGCGGAATATTTTCCGGGGTAGCGCTGCCAGATCAGTACCTTGTCCACCTTCTGCCCGTCCTTGGCGGCCAGGTCCACGGCAATATCGGCATTTTGTTTGTGATCGATCAGCGTGCCGGAGCGATAATAGGCATCCGCGGTAATCAGCACATTACTGCCCGAATCGACGATTCGATCGGCACAGGCCCGCCCGGAGAAACCGCCAAAGACCTGGGAATGGATCACGCCCAAACGGGCGCAGGCCAGCATGGTAATGGGCAGTTCCGGTATCATGGGCATGTGCAGGGTGACCCGGTCGCCGGCCTTCAGGCCGCAAACATCTTTTAAAACAGCGGCAAACTCATTCACCCGCACATACAGTTCCTGGTAGGTGATGTGCTGATAGCCCTCTTCGAGGGGTTCCGGAACAAAGTGGATCGCCGTTTTGTTTTTATACTTGGGCAGGTGCCGGTCGACACAATTATAACATGCATTGATCTTGCCGCCGACAAACCATTTCCAGCAGGGCGCATCACTGGTATCCAGGGTCGTATGCCAGTATTCGTACCAGTCCAGAATGTCGGCGTATTCCTTGAAACAATTGGGAAAATTGTCGAGACTGAACCGGTCAATGACATCCGGATCCGTCATGTTCGCCTGAGCGATAAATTCCTTGGAAGGATGAAAATACTCCTCTTCGGCCCAGTGAACGGCAATCTGAGCTTCTGAAGTTTCCACAACTTCTTTTTCTGCCATGAGATCCCCTCCTCTTTTGATTTGATGGTTGTCTTGAAAGGCCGCAGGCCTAACCCTATTTTCAGTTTAACGTATACCCGTTTGAAAAAGGTGATTTATTTACCGGATGCCGTATCAAGGCAATTCGTCATCGCCTTCTTTACATCCGGTACGTTTTTGCCGAATTTTTATCCACCTCCTTTCACTGGTTTTTTCCTTAACCGATATCCAAATGTCATTAACTTAAGTAAAAACCTTTCAAATTCCCCCCTTGAGGGGGGCAGGGGGGTGTAAGTCATTGAAATAACATCCCCCT
>JAOZUU010000312.1:0-2773 GCA_029938515.1 Desulfobacterales bacterium
CATGGCTTCTTCCGGGCATGCCATTCTGGTACTTCCGACAGGGCTGATACGGATATCGCCTGCTCCATTTCCGGATTCCTTTACGCCGGCAAAATAATTGTTGCAGGCACTTTTGCCGCTGATCTTATCGCCATCGAAGCGCAGTGTCACCTCTGGCTTGGCAGGCAAGGCTTCTTCCCATTTGATACGGAACAGAACCCATTCCACACCCTCAAGATCCACCAGAGATAATCTGCCCTTAAGCAGCGTTTCATCCTGTATCAATTCTTTTCCCTTCAGTGACCAGATTCGAGTGGCCTTTTGGGAGGGGCAACAGGCAGGTTCATCGGGACCGTGCTGAATGACATCAAGTTCAATCTTGCCGTTGTTTATGCGCCCGGCCCGCAGCTGCACCCGGTCACCAATGAGGGTGGTGCTCAGGTTGACAAGCCTGCCCTCTTTTTCGCCCATCACCGCCAGATAGTTTGGTTTGCCCGTACCACCTGAATTCTCCCAAAGTACGACGACGTGCTCCATTGCCCCGTCCCCGTCCAGATCGCCGGTTAAACTGAAATCCTCAACAAGTCCCACTGTTGGGCGGCTTGCGCCGCCTTTTATAAAAGGCACACCTTCCCAGCGCCCATCCCTGAGTGTGATCGTATGATCATAGATACCCGAATAGGTGGCATTTCCCGGCGTTATACTTGTTGGCGGCATATCTTGAGCTGCACTGGCAACTGATGAAAATAGCACAGCTATCCCTACAAAACAAAAAATCAACAATTGGTTGCAATGATTATTCATGAATCTTCCTTTAAAGCTTGGGAGTATTTATAGAACAAGAACTCAGCTCCTAATCTTTTTTTTTGATAGATATTTAAACCTGAATTGAGCGATTTTTAGCTCGCTCTGCACCAATCTGTTGAGCGCTAAAACTTTTAAAAATGCTCGACATATCCAATGGGTATGCCTGCGATTCTTGAAAGCCTTGTCATCTCAACATCTTAGCACATAGCTTCGCAAAAAATCGCTCAACTCAGGTTGAAGATTATTTAGCCGTCCGGCCTTCTCTGTAGCCATTAGCTACATAATGATGAATAGCACCAATATAATTGTGTGCGCCCACTGTTTTGGCAACATCGGGATTCTTTTTAAGGTAAATACGCACATTAAAGTCAGGATGGCTGGGCCTGCCCTCTTTTCGACCCGTGTTATACCAGTGGTGAGCAGCCTCCTTGTAGTTCTTATTCCCGAATTGTTTGGAGACGTCCTGGTTGTTTTTAAGATAATATTTTACATCAAAGACCGGCGAACTCCTTCGGCCCTCTTTGAGGCCAGATCCCTTCCAGTGTGCCAGCAGTTTTGCATGGTCATATCCATCTATTTTCTCAACATCCGGATTCTGATCGGCATAGTATGCCGGCATAAAAACGGACGGTTCGGAAAGCCAGTCAGCCATGGCAATTTGGGCTGAAAAAATAATTATGAGTGTTATCAGATACCAGCGCATTTTCATGATCAATTCTCCTTATTAAATTCAATTTGTATAGTCAATTACGAAAATCACAGCCGAAAAATACGATCACAAAAATAAGAATATGCTGTAAAATGTCAACTTGCATTGACAAGTCCCAAATTTCTCTATTAGACATAAAAATTTCGTGGCACAATCTAATCGTTATTCATTATTTGACTTTATTGAAAGAGACTCAAATGATCTGAAATATCATTGGACTTTCCGACAGTTTAAATGATATCAACGAGATAACCTGTGGAATTCAAAATAAGGAGGAGATCTTTGACCCATCCATTACTCTATCTTTCAAGAGCTGATGTTGAATCGGTCGGGATCACAATGGCCGAAATCATCGCGTCTTTGGAGGCTGTTTTTCAGGAAAAGGGGAAAGGTCTTACCGAGATGCCGCCCAAACCCGGCATTCATCCGGGCCCGCCGGGCAGTTTTATCAACGCCATGCCGGCCTATATACCTGCCATGCATTCCGCCGGGATCAAATGGGTGAGTGCCTTTCCGGAAAACCAGCATCGTGGCTTCCCCTATGTCACCGGCCTTCTCATTTTAAATGATCCCGACACCGGCCTGCCACTGGCCGTGATGGATTGTGTCTGGATCACCGCCATGCGCACCGGGGCAGCCACGGCTCTGTCGGCTAAGTTTTTAGCCCGATCCGATTCAGCAGTGGTCGGGGTGCTGGGCTGCGGGGTTCAGGGACGAACCAATGTCGAGGCCCTGAAGGTCCTCTTCCCCCTGAAACGGGTTATGGCCTACGACATCAACGAAGCAACTCAAAATAACTATGTCAAGGATATTTCCGGCCGTCTTGAGCTGGACGTAATTAAAGTAAAAACACCAAAAGAAGCCGTTACCGGCTGCGACATTGTGGTGACAGCGGGACCTATGCTAAAAAAACCCCACGCCACCATTCAGCCCGGCTGGATGGATGAAGGTACATTTGCGTCCCTCGTGGACTATGACGCCTACTGGCATCCGGACGCCATGCTGGAAGTGGCCAAGTTCTGCACTGACGATACGCCCCAGCTACTACATTATCGTCAAATGGGTTATTTTCAAAAAATTCCCGATATTTACGCCGATCTGGGTGAGTTGGCGACAGAGACGAAAACCGGCCGCGAAACCCCGGACGAGCGCACAATGACGGTCAACCTGGGACTGGCCATCGAAGATATGGCTGTAGCGCCGTTGATTTACCGACGGGCCAAAGAGAAAGACATCGGAACCTGGTTGACGCTTTGATCGTATACCGATGACAGGCGT
>JAOZUU010000312.1:2873-4343 GCA_029938515.1 Desulfobacterales bacterium
CATTTTAAAAACCGAGATCTTTAAAAATTAAGACCATTGAAAACGGCAAAAGGACCTTGCATGGCCCAGACATTATTTGACAAAATCTGGCAATCACATGTGGTTACCGAGCTTCCCGACGGATCCACCCTGCTGTACATCGACCGCCACCTGGTGCACGAAGTGACCAGTCCCCAGGCCTTTGAGGGGTTGCGCCTGACCGATCGCAGCATCCGCCGGCCGGAACTCACCTTTGCCACTTTGGACCATAATGTTTCCACGACGGCCGATCGGATGGAGATCAAAGACCCGGTCGCCAAGGCTCAGGTCACGTCTCTGGAAAAAAACTGCGCTGATTTCAACGTGTCGCTTTACGGACTGGACGATGACCGCCAGGGGATCGTTCATGTCATCGGTCCTGAACTGGGATTGACGTTGCCGGGATGTACCATCGTTTGCGGCGATTCCCACACCGCGACGCATGGCGCTTTCGGTACCCTGGCCTTTGGTATCGGCACCTCGGAAGTCGAACATGTTCTGGCGACCCAAACGCTGCGCCAGCGCAAGCCGGCCACCTACAAAATCGAATTCACCGGACGGCTGGCACCCCATATCACGGCTAAAGATATGGTCCTTAAAATGATCGGCATGATGGGGACCGCCGGGGGGACCGGGCATGTGCTTGAATATTGTGGCAAAGCCGTGGCGGAGCTATCCATGGAAGCGCGCATGACCATCTGCAATATGAGTATCGAGGCCGGCGCCCGGGCCGGGATGATCGCGCCGGATGAGATCACCTTTGCGTATTTCGCCCAGGCAGAACGACCTTTCGCACCCCAAGGCAAATCCCTTGAAGACGCTATTCGACGCTGGAAAACCCTTCCCAGCGACCCGGATGCCCGTTTCGACCGCACCCTGATCATCGCCGCCGACCAGATCGCTCCCCAAATCACCTGGGGAACCAATCCCGGTATGGTTGCCGACGTGGATACGCCCATTCCCGAACCGGACCGGGTACCCGGGTACCGTCGCCCTGATGTGGAAAAGGCCCTGGCTTATATGGGGTTGACACCGGGTCAAAGACTCACCGATGTAAGCGTGGATGTGGTCTTCATCGGCAGTTGCACCAATTCCCGTATCGAAGATCTACGCCAGGCCGCCAACATTTTCGATGGTCGCAAAAAAGCGTCCTCCGTCGAAGTTCTCGTGGTGCCCGGATCGAAACAGGTGCGTCGCCAGGCGGAGGCTGAAGGACTGGATAAAATTTTTACCGCCGCGGGCGCCCAGTGGCGGTATGCCGGCTGCAGTATGTGCCTGGCCATGAACCCGGACAAACTGCTTCCCGGTCAGCGCTGCGCATCGACCTCGAACCGGAACTTCGAGGGACGGCAGGGCAAGGGCGGACGCACTCACCTGGTCAGCCCGGCTATGGCAGCCGCGGCCGCGATCGAAGGTCGTTTTGTGGACATTCGCCGCTGGCCGGCCGTATCC
>JAOZUU010000313.1 GCA_029938515.1 Desulfobacterales bacterium
TGGGCATGAGAAACACGATGCCCAGACCGGCCCTGTCCCGGAAAAAAATAAGGAATTCCTTGTGAAGCGTAGCAAAAAACTCTTTCATGTCTTCATTAGTCACTTGTCATTTGTCATTGGTCATTGGTCATCCTGAATCGTGCATCCAGTATCCAGTACTGGAGGCATAAGGCGTCAGGCCCAAGGCGCAAGGGAAACAACTCGCAACCCATTTGGATTGTTGATTGATGATTGAAAAAACCCGCAACCCGCAACTTGCAACCCGTAACTCGCAACCCGACCATCCCTATTCCCTCAAAGTACGTCCCGTGAGTTTGAGAAACACGTCTTCGAGGTTTTCGCATTCCTCGTGGGCGGACATCACTTCTTCTAAAGTGCCTTTAGCCAACACCCTGCCTGAATCTATCACGGCCACCTTCTTGCAGACCTTCTGGGCCTCTTCCATGTAGTGGCTCGTGTACACAAGCGTCATACCTCTTTTATTAAGCTCTGCTATTTTGTCCAGGATATTGACACGCGTCTGGACGTCGATCCCCACAGTCGGCTCGTCAAGGACCAGTAGCTGGGGCTCCCCTAAGAGCGCTACAGAGAGATTGATCCGCCTGCGAATCCCACCCGAGCAGACCTCCACCCGACGGTCAGAACTTTCACCTAAGGCTAAAAATCCTAAGCATTCCTCAACACGGTCGGAGAGATGCCGGCCCGAAAGGCCCTGCATGCGACCGAAATATAGGAGGTTTTCGCGTGCGGTGAGTGTTGGATAAAGCGCAATATCCTGGGGGACCAGACCCACCAGCTTTCTTAAATCCCGATCTTTTCCCGGGACTTGCCCAAAGACCCGAACTCTGCCGGAGGAGGGGGCTAAAATACCGCACAAAATTGATATGAGGGTGGTCTTTCCAGCGCCATTGGGACCCAGGAGTCCGAAGGAGTCTCCCCTTTCAACGCAAAGATCAACTCCTGCCAGGGCCTCTGTTTCCGGCTCATACGTCTTTTTAAGGTCAATGATCTCAACAACTGGTTCCATAGAAAAACCGGCTCGGGGACCGCTCAATGTTTTGATAAACTCGTAAACAGGCAAAAGCCAGGAATTTGGTGCAATCCTATTAGGACTAACTACCGATAATAATGCGTAATCCCTAAATTCCTAAATTCCTAAATCCATGTAAAAAGGACTTTTTACATAGGCGTCATATTTTTACGCGGCGAAGATCGCTAAAGATGCCGTACTCCTGGTCAGCGCAATCCAGCAGGATGTCTCTGAGTTCGGTATAGACGGCACTACCCTTCTTGCGGCCCTTGCATACGGGCGCGGCCTTGTACGCAAAAGAGTTCCACCGGTCGCCGACCTTTGTCATCCTCTCGGAAAGAACCAAGAGTTCGTCCATCCCTAACATGTCGCCTGCTTCCTGCAAAAAGGATGCATATAAAAAACGGAAACCCGCCCCGCCGGTGCCAATCTCCTCCTGCATCCTGATAAGGTTGGCAAGCTGGGCTGCCGCATACTTCTCCCCCTGCTTTTGGGGCCAGGCAGGAATCTTTTTTGCCATGGCGCGGATAGACCGAACTCCCACAAGCGAATGAACCTTGTTAAGCATCTTGGAGCAGACCTCCCGGATCCCCTTGGAAACGGCCTTGCGATAATCGAGGTCCCGGGGGATCTCCACCGGATAGTACATCTTCCCCTTAGGCGCCAAAAAACCCTTGGAGAACCTTGCCTTTCTAAGGTCCGATGACGGGCATTTCACTGGACGGTCCAAGGTGGGGTCACTGATGAGATAATCATCACCCTCTTTTCCATAAACGATCAAATTGTGGGCGTTGAACTGGAACCGGTAGGCGGGCGGAAAAAAAGGGAGCCAGAACACGCCTGTTTGAAGGCCAATCGGTCTGCCGTCGGCAAGGGCCTGGTCCAGAGCTAACACCCCCTTTTCCTCGTCGCGAAATCTCTCAAACTTGAGCCGTATGCCCAAGCGTTTTGCAGCACGCTTGATGATACCGCCCGGGGCTATGCGGTATGCGGTAAGGGGAAGCCCGTAGACCTTTACAAAGGGCAAATGGGAGAAAAAAAGCCCCGAGCCGATGCCGAAAACCATACTTTCTGAAATGTCGACCCCATGATGGCATAGAAGACTTGTAAATACCCCGCTTTCGCAATGGGCATGGTGCTGGTGTGTGAAGGTTTCGTGCACGGTTACCTTTTTCAGCCGTTCAAGAGTCCATGGTTTTCAATCGATCCGCCGTAATTTTGAACACCTTGGCGTACCTCTCCAGGACCTTGGGCCTTAGTTTTGAAAAAACCGCGGGTTTAAGATGCCTTTTAACGCGCCACCGGGAAAACCCCGCGTACTTTCCTAACAGACCCGGTTTCATATGGTTTAACTCCATGTAGTAGGCAAGAGGACTCAACTTACCCGCAAGGACCAGATCCCTGGTTTTTTCAATTTGGAGGTTGATCCCGACCCAGGCCAGTTCGTTAGCTTCGGTCTTGGCCGACCACCCCTTTGAAGACACAGGCATATACCGGCCCTGATCGTCCACAGCGTATACCACTTCCTTGTAGTTCTCGAGAATCCCCTGGTCCTGGGGCACCTCGTCTTTCCGCATTATAAACTCCAAACCGAAAGAGTCTCACGCAAAGGCGCAAAGGCGCAAAGAAAACCAACTGCCTATTCGCAACCCGATAAATTCTATCCTTTATCAGGAAAGCCCCAAAATTGATGAGAAGCCCCCGCCTCCTCGGTCATAGTTCTTTACCTTTGCGGCTTTGCGCCTTTGCGTGAGTAAAAGGTTTAACACGAGAACTTCTATCACAGGATTTTCCAAGCTGTCAATGAAAAGATCGGTTTTGACAGAGCTTGGAGCATCGGTACTGTGCGTAAATATTGGCATAAATCCGGATTTCCCTTCCAGGCCTTACCTAAAATCAAGTCGCCAACAGGGCTTATTAGTAACCAAAGATATCTTTGTGCTTGACAATGGACCCGGAATGATTTTTCATTCCTTTTTTCTTGCTATTAACCAATAATCATGCGGAAAAGATATAAGATATGAGAATCCTTCTAATAAACCCGCCGAATTGCGGCCGGAGCATCCCGGAGGAACGCTTTGGAATCGAGTCCATTAAACAGATTTTCAGGGGAGAACCGCTCTGTCTTGAAGTTTTGGCTGGAAACCTGAGAGACCACGACGTATCCATCCTGGATCTAAAGGCCGACACCCGCACCTTTGATAAGGCCCTCTCGGATTTCGCACCTGATATGGTGGGGTTCACCGCCGTGACCTGCGAGGCCAACACAGTCTTGGCGCTTGCCCGCCAGACAAAGGAAATTTGCGGGGCCGTGGTGGCCGTGGGCGGTGTGCATGCATCCAGCGATCCCGGGTTTTTCAACGTTTACGGTGTTGTTGACTACGTGGTGGCAGGGCTTGGTAAAAAAAGTTTCCAAGAGCTTGTCCACGCCCTGGAAAAGGACCGGGACAGCGCCTCAATACCAGGAGTGGCAAAGATCTGCCAGGGGAAACCCATAGGTTTTAGAAAGCGCGAATACAGCAGGGAAGATCTGATGGATCACGTGTCCCCGGACTACGGGCTTGTGGCAGAATACAGGGGCAGCTATGTTTTGCCCACCCTGGGCCTTACCGTCGGTTTCGTGAGCACAGCATTTGGGTGTCCCTATAGCTGCTCATTCTGCTCCGTGGGCAACCTTACCGGGCACCGTTACCTGACCCACTCGGCAGATGCAGTTATAAGAGACATCTCGCTTCTGCCAGATGTGCCGGTAATCCGTCTGGTTGATGCAAACTCATTCGGCAATCCCAAAGGCTCCATGGCACTTTGCAAGGCCATACAGAAATCCGGCATAGCCAAGGCTTTTGCGGCGGATGCCCGGGCAGACAGCGTTATCGCGAACCCGGGGCTCTTTTCCATGTGGAAGGAGATCGGTCTAAGGACCGTGATTGTAGGCTTTGAAGAGGTGAGCAATGCTCGACTGGATCAGATGCAAAAACAGTGCACTGTGGAAAAAAACCGGGAGGCCATAAGGCTTTTTCATGATATTGGTATCACTGTTGTGGGCGACTTCATCGTGAGCCATGACTATACCCAGGATGACTTCAACGCCTTAGAGGATTTCATCTTGGAGAACTCCGTGGACCTTCCCATGCTCACGGTGCTTACCCCCCTTCCCGGGACTGATATTTACGGGAGAATGAAAAACGATATTTTCATCACCGATCTCGATTATTATACACTAACAAACGCCGTGGTACCCACCAAGATGGATGAGGAGGAATTCTACTCCCGCTTCTCCCGGATGATTTCTTCGTTTCACGCAAA
>JAOZUU010000314.1 GCA_029938515.1 Desulfobacterales bacterium
TTTTGCAACAATTTCTCGCTTTCATGATGTTCTCCTTTCGATAATTGGGTTTTATCGGCCTCAGCGGTCGTAACCGTTAATACGCCGCTGCGAATATCCAGCCTTTTTCAGGCTTACCTTATTGTTTTGCATAAACGGTGCCACATGGTAAAGCGACAAGTGTTTTGAAAACCACCAATTAGATAACAATTTAATTTATTTGTAATTATCAGGATTTTACTATCAGGAGGGCGGCGACAATAAAGGACCGACTAACCGTTATAAGACGATTATTACGTTACCTGTATTAATAGGTAGCGCAAGGTAACGTTTTTTAAACATCATTTTCGAGGTTTCTCTATGCTTTTGCATTCAGTCTGACGGCTCCCATCATTATTTTCTCTGCACTGCCCATTCGCCGTACTCATTCGAGGCGCCGAGAGCGTAAAAATGATCGGTCACATAGCTGATCAGTCAGACAATCAAAGCATCAAAAAAATATCTTTTATTTCAAATGCACTTGACGCAAACCGAAATACGGTTAAAAAACATATCCAGCAGCTTTTAAAAAATAATTGATTAGTTAAACATGGAAAGGGTCGTGGAACCTACTACTCATCCTAATAATGGCTTAAGCCCCCGGAAAAGATAAATCCATCCCGCCGAGGCGGAATGGATTTATCTTTTCCGGGGACCTAAGAATAATCTTCCAGGATCCAGAGTTATCTTTTTACTTCGTTCACATTAAGGAAGTATTTTTTTGATTGAATCGGTGAGACTGTTCCAGCCTTTTTCAAGTTGGTTTCCTGTCTTATCCCAGCCGGCCTCCATGGAATCTTTTAGATTGTCCCATTGATCATCTGCCGCGTCTGCTATTTCCATGGCTTTGGCTTTCGCCTGTTCCAGCTTTGGTTCAAGGCTGCTGATGGCTCCACGGATGTCGTCAATGGCTTCGCTAGACTCATCCCTTGCTTTTTCTTTTAATTGTTCCAGATTTGCTTGCTGGGCATCAATGGTTTTTTGAATTTTTGCTAAGAAATCGTCTTTAGTGCTCATCGTTTCCTCCTGTTAATGATAAGAATTCCCTTTTCAAGATCGAAATAAGTGGAGCATTTTTCAAAGGTTTTGTCAACTTGCCTTAATATGGAATAATGAAATTTTGAACAAGAATACAATTAGTTATCTTGTCCTGATAATCGTTTTTTTTTGCGCACCTTACTACCACTCAAATTTGTAATGGCCGCGCGCCGCATCCAAAACGGCACGCTGGGGACCGCCCAGCCAAAGTTGGAGAATCTTAACGTCCCGCAGATATTTCTCCACATGGTAGTCGAATGAATAGCCGTAGGAGCCCATTAATTCCATGGTTTTATTTGTAACCCAGACGGCCACGTCGCACGCATATGCTTTGGCGGCCGAGCATTTCGAAAGCAAAAACGGTGCCCCCCACCGGCCGTAGAGTTTGTTTTGCCTGCTCATCTCAGCCACCGCCAGGTGGTAGGCCCGGGCCGATTCGATTTTTTGAGCCATAATGCCCAAAATGCCGGCATGGAGCGAACGTGTCCTGACAGGCTTGCCGGCGATCTCTCTATTTCCGGTAAAATCCAGTGCGATTTCAAAACAGGCCTGGGCGGCCCCCAAGGCGAAATTGCATGTGCCCAGCCGCCCCGCTCCCACCACGTCATGCAGAATGAGGGCGTCTGCGCCCGCTCCAGCCACCCGGTTTTCTTTGGGCACCCGCACGTCGTCATAGAAGATTTCAGCGTTTATGTCCGTCCAGCACATACCCATTTTTTCTAACGGACGACTGAAAGACAGGCCTTTACTCTCCGGCGGAACGTATATCAGGGCAATCCCTTCGTCGCCTTTTTCCGGATCCGTAGTGCAGACGGTACAATAGGTGATGTCGGCAATACCCGCACCGCTGGGCCAAATCTTACGCCCGTTCAGCACCCATTGGCTTCCGTCAAGCCTGGCGATAGTCTTGATGGTACGGCCGTGCTGGGTCGGGTCCTCGGTGTTAGCGCCCCCGGACGGTTCCGTGATGGCCATGCATGAAGAATGGGGTCGCCCGTCACAAATTTTCGGACCGAATTCCTTAAGCAGATCCGTCCGCCTTGCAATAATGGCCGGCAAAATGGCCCAATTGATTATGGAGATATGCGTTGCCACGCCGGTATCGCCGCGGGCGATTTCCTGGGAGATCATATCGTTGGTGATACCCCTGACATCCAGACCGCCGAATACCGTGGGCCAACTTGCCCGCTGGACGCCAATTTCCACCAGCCCCTGATGGATTTTTTTAAACGTATCCAGCGCGAGTTTTTCGTCATGATGCCACCCCCCGTCAAGGTCCCTTCGATGCGGCATTATTTCGCCTTCTGCATATTCGCGCACCGCCTTTACGATCTCCATATCCTCATCGGTTGCTCCCGGCGCGCCCAGGTATAATTTCCTAAGGTCCAATTTTGATACCATTTACCTAACCTCCTCTATTGGTCTCATATGCAAAAGCCTCCCTGATGGCCAGGACGGCGTCATCGACACCCGCGGCATCAAGCATTAACGGCGGGCAGATTTTAATGGTCGCCCCGCCGGTTCCTACCGGTGCAAACAGCATCAAACCCCGCTTGACAGCCCGGTCGACAATCCGGTGGGTCAATTCACCGTCCGGTTCCATTGATCCCGGTTTCACAATATGGATACCATAGACCATGCCGCGGCCATGGAGTGCGCCGATGATGCCGGGATAATCGTGTTTTAGTTTTTCCAATTCATTGCCCAGGCGTTGTCCCACAACGGCGGCATTTTCAAGCAACCCATCATCCAGCAGCAGGCGGATCGTTGCAAGCGCCGCGGCGCAGCAGACCGGATTGCCCGTATGCGTACTGGTCATGGAGCCGGGACCGTACATATCCATAATCTCAGGTCCGGCAATCACCGCCGACAGGGGCATACAACTGCTGATCCCCTTGCCGCACGCGATGATGTCCGGGGTGATTCCATAGTGTTCAAAGGCAAAGAATTTTCCGGTTCGACCGAATGAGGACTGGACTTCATCAAAAATTAAAAGGGCGCCGTGGTCGTCACACCACGTTCTAAGCGTCCGGGCATACGTTTCAGGAAAGAAGCCGGCGCTGCCTCCCTGATACGTTTCGCTGATTACCCCCGCCACGTCATCCGGATCAATTCCCCTGGTTTGCAGCGTTTTTTCAAACAGAGCGAAAGACCGATCCTCACACCGAAAATCACTTGGGAAGGGCACATGATAGATGTCGGGGTCGGGATTCACAATCCATTCTTTAAGCTCTGGAAACCCTCCGACCGACTGGGTCCCCAGGGTCCGGCCA
The DNA here is from genome assembly GCA_029938515.1 of Desulfobacterales bacterium. Lineage (GTDB taxonomy): Bacteria > Desulfobacterota > Desulfobacteria > Desulfobacterales > QNYZ01 > QNYZ01. The sequence continues at coordinate 3,330 of JAOZUU010000314.1, forward strand.
TGGAATGCATTTTCAAAAGCGATCAGGATATTTTTCTTTTTCCCGCCCTTTTTCAACCCCCATGTCCGGGCCAGCTTTAAGGCGCACTCAATCGCCTCGCTTCCGGTCGTCAAGAGCAACACTTTATTCAGGCCGGCCGGTGCGACCTCGGCCAGCTTTTTAACCAAATCGGCCCGGACTGCGGAGGGGAAAAGGTAATTGTGCAAAAGCGGTTTCTCCAGTTGGTCCATCATGGCATTCCGCACTTCTATCCGGCCGTGGCCCACATTGGCCACCAGCACGCCCGAACTCATATCGAGCCACTTGTTTCCGAAAGGATCATATACGTTGACACCCTCGGCCCGGTCCCAAACCACCAGCGGTTGACCGCGCATGGACAGCGGCTCGTACTGCTGCAGTGTTTCAATCAGGGGGAGCGACTCCGGCACCGGAATCGGCGTTACGATGCGCCGGTATTCGGTTTCAACCTTTTCAACCGTCTCCGGCACCATGCTGAACAAAATTTCGCCCATGTTAGATCTCCTCTCGCCACAGAGGCATGACCGCGCAACGGGGTCCGCCTAAAACTTTCGACAATTCGTTGCCTTCCAACGCGATGACATCAATACCCCCAGCGCGCAATGCCCGGTTGGTAGATTCGTTCCGGCTCCAGGCGACCACCCGCCCGGGTTCCAGCGTAAATACGTTCCCGCCCACGCTCCACTGCTCCGCGTCGGACCTGGTACGGTCTTCTTCCCCGACTTTAATAATCCGCAGAGACTCCAGTTTGAGCAATTTTTTAATGGTTTCGAAGATATTGTCCTCTTTGCGCGTTTTGATCCGCCCCTCTTTACCTTTCCACATATGAAAGGCACTGAGCGAATTTTCGATATACGGATAAAAAAGGAACGCATCACGATCCACCATGGTCAAAAACGTGTCCACGTGAACGTAAAAACCAACGTCGCCTTGTACCAGCTTTTTGTTGTTGAACTTAAGGACGAGCACATCGGTAAGCT
>JAOZUU010000315.1 GCA_029938515.1 Desulfobacterales bacterium
CCAGCGACGTAACGCGGAACACGGGCAAAAAGACAAGTAAGATGGTGGATTTAATCTTTTTCGCGGCCCTAAAGTTCAAGGAATCGATATGGCAATGGCGTGGATCTTAAAATCGAAACAACGGACGATATATAGGCTTTCAGATAATGTTTTTGGTCCCGCCGGCGGCGGGACTAGAGGGAGCCCCCCTGAGTAAGGCGTACACCCCGTACGTCGTCGAAGGGGGGCGACCGATAACGCAGCCCAAAAACTTTATCTGGAAGACTATAGTATAATCAGGAAATTTCAGGAAAAACCGGATGGATTCTTTCAGGTGGGGAACCGGCGCTCAAAATGACACTGGGACCGGTACTTCTTTATCGGGGAAGTGCCGGTCCCAGTGCTCACCTGCGGATTTTTTTTCGGTGGAAAAAGAATGACAACGACGATCAGACTTTGCTATAAATCCCTTTTGTAGCACTTTTAATTTTGCCCTGTTGTTTAAGCTTGTAAACGATATTGGCGACCTTTTTATCGTTAAATCCGGTTTTGCTTTTTAAATCAGAGACCGCCACGCCTTTGCGGGAACGTGCAATCGTATTGTAAATCGTATCCACCGCAGTAACACGTTTGGCCGCTTGTTTTGCTACCGGCTTTTTCGCTGCGCTTTTGGGAGCTGCTTTCACAACTTTGCGCTTCGGTGCTGCTTTCCTGGCAGGTTTTCGCACAGCGGCCTTCTTTTGCGCCGGGGCTTGGGTCTTTTTCGTTCTGGATTTGGAAAGTGATTCTACCTGTTTCGCGGCGGCTTCCACGCTTTTGGCGACTGCTTTCAATCCATCGGACAGACTTTTAAGAATAACGTCAATTTCTTTCATTACAACTTTCCTCCTTTATATAAGAGATTGGTTTTGAAACACTATTATAATAAGTCGAATTCGTTTGTAAAGTATTTTTTTTATTATTTTTCTTTTTTTCACAACCGGCCTTCTATCTTTTTTAATGATTGTTATACTAATCGCCTTGACTTGCGTCTACAAAATCATTATTTAGGAGACCTTTTAAATCAGAAAAGCCAGATGAATCATGAAAACAAAACTGAATAAGATTATTTTAAAGGCTGCGGGCATCGCCCACCGTACCGGTAGATTCCCTTCGGATAACTTTCCGGAGGTGTTGATCGAAGTACCTAAACTTGAATCGCATGGTGATTATTCCACCAGTTTTGCGATGATGTCGGCGGGGACGCAAAAAATGTCCCCCCGCAAGATCGCCGAAGCAATTCTTGAAGGGATCGAGGATCCCGGGGATATAATCTCCGATATTCAAATTGCCGGTCCCGGTTTTATCAACTTTTACATTAAGCCGTCCGCCTGGCATCCCATTTTAAGCAGAATTAATGCGGAGGATCTACGGTACGGCGCATCGGATCGGGGACAAAGGCGCAAGGTGCAGGTGGAATTCGTCAGCGCCAACCCCACCGGACCGCTTCATGTGGGTCACGGCCGCGGGGCCGCCGTGGGGGACAGTCTGGCCAACATCTTGTCATTTTACGGCTGCGATGTTCAACGGGAGTACTACATCAATAACTCCGGCCGGCAGATCCATACCCTGGGCCGGTCGGTCTATATCCGCTTCCTGTCCCTCCACGGCCGGGAAGTCGTCTTTCCCGATGATTGCTATCAGGGCGACTACATTCTCGACCTGGCCCGACAGATCAATGCTGAAAAAGGCGATTCTCTGCTCGCAATGTCCGAAGACAAAGCAATCCAAAATTGTGCCCGGTTTGCCGCCGATAAGGTCCTGGCGGGAATCCGATCCGATCTCGAACACTTCGGCATCGTCTTCGATCGCTGGTACAGTGAACAATCCCTTTACGACGACGGCAAAGTGGACCGCATGATAGACGATCTCCTCTCCCGGGACCTCGTTTATCGTAAAGATGGGGCCTTGTGGTTTCGAACCACTTCTTTCGGTGACGAAAAAGATCGCGTGGTCGTGCGTACAAACGGTCAGACCACTTACTTTGCCTCTGATATCGCCTATCATCATGATAAGTATTTAAGGGGATTCGATCGTGTCATCGATATCTGGGGGGCCGATCATCATGGGTATATTCCCCGAATGAACGCAGCCGTCGAAGCCTCCGGACGAAACCGGAACCAATTCGATGTCATCCTCGTCCGCCTGGTAAACCTGCTGCGCAACGGCAAACCGGTGGCCATGTCCACCCGTGCCGGCGAATTTGTAACACTTGGCGATGTCATCGATGAAGTCGGCCGGGATGCGGCCCGGTTTATCTTTTTAACCCGCCATTACGACAGCACCCTGGATTTTGATCTCGAGCTGGCCAAACGCAAGACCAACGACAATCCGGTCTATTACGTCCAGTACGTTCATGCCCGTATCGCCAGCATTATTCGAAAAAGTGTCGAAAAAGAGATGGGGCCGGTGACATATGACCCGGCGGCCGTTTCGATGCTCACGGTGAAAGAAGAGATCGGATTGATAAAGCGCATGGATCATTTTCCGGAAGTCATCCTGCGCAGCGCCGAGGAGATGACCCCCCACCGAATCGCTTTCTATCTGATAGACCTTGCCGCCGCCTTTCATGCCTATTATAATAAACATCGTGTGCTAACCGATGATCCGATTCTGGCGCGGGGCCGGCTGTATCTGGTGGCGGCCGTCAAAAAAGTCATCCGAAACGGTCTGACCCTGCTTGGCGTCAGTGCTCCCGAACGAATGTAATGTCATGACGCCCTCGGCGAAAAAGAAAAAACCACCCCGGAAAAAAAAGCCCCAAACGAGGCCGGCCGACTCGTCCTGGCATACCGGCACCTGGGTCGGATTGCTCATGTTTGTCTCGGCATGGATGTTTGTACTGGGCATTCTGGTGGGGCGCGGGACGGTATCCACCCGGTTTGAGTTTAACGATTCCCAAAAAGCGCTCTACGCTCTGGCCGAGAAGACGGCCAAGAAAGCGGAAAAGCCGGATCCAGCCCGGGAGATGGCCGAAAAATCGCCCCCGGACCCTTTCGATGGGTTAAAAACGTCCGGCCGCAGCGGATCAAAAAAGGACGATCTGTTTTTAAAACAGCCGGACCAATCTAAACCGGATCAATCCAAACCAGGCCGATCCAAAACGGTTGCCCGAAAGCCAGCCCGGCAGCCAAAAAAACCGGGAAAGAAAACAACACCGAAACCGGAATCGTCTTCCCCGCCGGTACAGCCGCAATCGAAGCCGGCCTCCACCGCACCGGCACCCCAGCCGGAGCGGAAAACGATTGTGAACACCTACCGGACCCTCCAGGCCGCTTCCATGCAGGACCTGGCCGAGGCGAAACGGATGGTCGCCCGCCTGCGGCAAAAGGGATACAAAGCCTATGTGGCATCGGCCGCTGCTTCGGGAAAAACCGTACGCCATCGGGTACGGATCGGTCCGTATAAAAACAAAACGGATGCCAACGCTGCCCTCGCACGGCTGAAGAAAGACGGCATTAACGGAATTATCCTGAATCCGTGACGGGAATTAAGCGTATGTCTTTATCACTCAATTATAGAGGCGGACAATGAAAATCACCAGGGATGAAGTGCTTCATGTGGCCAAACTGGCCCGGTTGAAACTGACCGAAGAAGCGGTTGATCAGTTTTCGGATCAGATTGCCGACATTCTCGATTATGTCAATACCCTTAATCAAGTCGATACATCCGGTATCGCGCCGACTTCACACGTCATTTCCCTCACCAACGTTTTGCGCGATGATGATCCGGGAACGCATCTGAATCGGGAGGACACCCTGGCCAATGCACCTGAAAAAGAAGACGGTGCGTTTATTGTGCCCCGGATTATTGGAGACCGATCGTGAACACATTGCATGCACTGACGATACACCAGGCCCGGACGCTTTTGGAAAAAAAGAAAATCTCTTCCGAAGCGCTGACCCGGTCCGTTCTGGAGCGTATCGACGCCATCAACGCCGGACTCAATGCCTATATTACCGTGACTGCGGATGATGCCATGGCCCAGGCACGGCAGGCGGATGAAGTCATTTCGCGGGGAGAAGCCGCTTCTTTGACCGGAATCCCGCTGGCTGTAAAGGATTTAATCTGCACCAAGGGCACCCGAACCACCTGCGGTTCCAAAATCCTGGGGAATTTTGTCCCTCCCTACGACGCCACCGTCATCCAAAAACTCCGCCGGGCCGGCGCCATTATCGTGGGCAAGCTCAACATGGATGAATTCGCCATGGGGTCTTCCAATGAGCATTCGGCCTTTGGCCCGACCCGCAACCCGTGGGACCCCACCCGTATTCCGGGTGGCTCCAGCGGTGGGTCGGCAACGGCGGT
>JAOZUU010000316.1 GCA_029938515.1 Desulfobacterales bacterium
ATTGAACATTGATTCCGATGCACTGAAAGTCAATATCGACCGGTATCGTATCGAGGTGACCATTGACCGGAAGTATGCCCCTCTTCAAGCCGTTATGTCTCAATACTACGGTATCATGGAGGGGTTCAACGCTTTTCTGATCGAACTTTCCCATCCCTACCGCAACTGGCAGTTTATCATTCAGGAAATCAGAGGGTATTCCCTCGATTATTTTCATCTGCTCAAGAGTCATCCCCAGGGCGTCGAAGCGGCCGGCCTGCTGGTGGATATTTTCATTGAAGCGCTTGAAAAAGTCGGTCAGCCCAGTGCCAGGGCCGATGTCGCGGACAATTTCATGTTATTTCTCCAGAAGATCATCAAGGATGGCGGTGAAAAACTGCCCGCTTTCCGTCCGGTGATCAATACCGCTTTCCGTCGCATCGTCGATTTATCGGATGACGATTTTTTCCTGTTTGTTAAGGGCTATTACCAGATTAGACGGTTGGCTGAATCCCTTCTGTCCGTCTCTGCCGAAATGGATTTTGATTTCGAGAGTATCAATCGCCTGACGTTAAAGTATTATCGTCGCACTTATGCCTATTGGCTTTCCGAGGATGATCCCCAGGCCTGGTTTGAAAGAAAAGTAAAAAGTCTTTCCACCGCGCCCCGGGTGAATGGCTGGTTTGGAGAAATCTCGAAGGAACGAATCAATGCGTTGGGTACGCACTTGGAAGATATCGCTGAACAGGTGGCGCTTTCCGACCGAAACCTGCTTGGGAAAATCGTGCCCCTGCCGGGATATGCCCAGATCGTCGATGCCTATCGGCGGGTTCCTGACACACTGCTATCGGCCGGGGAAGAAAACGGGGACGGATATCACTGGAAGGCGCTGTTTTTGTTTCATATCATGAACCTCTCGGGATTGTCGGCCATTTATGAAGAGGTCTTAAGAGAGATCAATCGGACGTTGAGCTGGCTGATTGATCATGAGCCTTCCCGGGATGTCAGACGTCTGATCGAAGAGACCTTCTCTATCCTTAAAGTGCGGAATCGTCAGTTTCCCATCACGGCCCTGAGCTGTATTTTAAACATGGGGCAGGGCGTGTATAATACCGATGAGCGGGATCTGATCAATTTTTTCATCGATGCCATTATCGATTTAGGCTTTGAGCCGCCCATGCTTGGCGGCGTCGGCGATGACTGGCAAATAAAAGCCAACAGCGCCCATATCCAGAATATCCGTACCTGGCTGACGATTATCGAACTGAACCCGAAATGGTCAGCCCGGTTGCTGTCGGGTTTGATTATTCATCTGTCGTTGTCCGGTGCGTTTATCAAGGATACCGATCTGTTTTTCCGGGATGTCACCGGGCTGTTAAACAGCGATATTGATCCGATTTTTAATCTTGTTAAGCAGCTGGTCAGGCTTCTTCCGGTTTTTTTTCATGATATCGGCGCCGAAGGCGAGCTCAGGGATGTGTCTACCGAGTTGGACGAGATCACTCATCGCCGGGACGTGCTGATTCATTTTTTGCGCAAGCAAAGTCATGTGGAAAGCAGCAATCGAACCGTGGCTCTGATCGAAGCCGTGATTCATTTTTGGCATACCAAAGACAAAAAAGGATTAAAGGATCTGGTTCCCCCCGATATCTTTGCCCGCATCGAGACCGAGGGACCTTACATTGACGGGGTTCACCGGGCGATGATTGCGCTTACAAAAAAGGACCTGGCCCTTCCGTCCGGACTCCTCGATAGCGATGCGCCGCAGCTGAAAAAATGGGTGGCGGAAGTACCGGAAATCACGGCAACGGATATTGAGCGGATTGTCCTGATTACATCATTTTACAATCTCCTCGATCAAAAGTACAATCTGGGCAGCGACAAGGTTGATCAATGTGCCGCCCAACTGAAAACAGAAGGGTTTCCCGGACTCGATCAGCTCGGCAGGGTACTTTCCGGAAAAAGGGAAATAAAGAAAATTCGGGGGTTGCTCGACTATCTGAAAACACTCAAGGAATTAATCCTCTCGCCCGAACAATACGAAATCAAGGAAGATATTTATAAAAAGCGGCATTTTACCATCGATATCCCCTCCATGTATGGCCGTTACCATGAGATGAAGTTCGATGCCCTCGGACTCATGCTCCGGATTGAATCGATGGTCAATGTTCTTTTCGAATCACTCATTGACCGGATCGACCTTACGCTGATTACCAAGGCGACTTTTTATCGTATTTATGATCTGCTTTTTCTTTTCGGCCAGGCACTCAAGCTCGACGGTATTCCCACCATGGAGTTTGAGCGGCAATTATCGTTTCTTTCCCATTCACTTGAAATTCGAGGTTTTACCTTCACTCAGTACATGGACATTTTCAAAGGATTTCACCAGGCCGGGAAAAATATTATCAGTGACTGCTTCTACAATATTCACGATCAGAACCTGGAAAAGATCATCGAGACCCTCATCCCTTCCGAAATGCTTCCCAAATACCGCTTTTCGGTTGATAAATCATCCAGTCCGGAGACCCTCAAAAACCAGGTTTTTGAACTGTTTATCCGGGACAGGCTGGCCACATCCTTAGGGCTCCAGCAGCTGGATAACTTTTTGGCCCGGATTTTGAGAACCCTGTTTCACCAGCTCAAAGAACTGCCGAAAAATCGAATCCATCAACTGTTATTATACGATCATCAGCGCGCCATTACCTCCCTTGAAGAAGGGGGCGGTTTTGCCCGGAGCATGATTCACCTGGGAAACAAGGGGTATAACCTTATCAAGCTGAAAGAGTTCGGCATGCAAGTGCCGCCGGGCTTTATTATTACCACCGAGGTGTTTCGCTGCCGGGAGATTATCAACTCCTATCCACCGGCCAAACGCAATTTTGCCGAACAGGTGATCCGTCACATTCGGATCGTGGAAAAAAGGACGGGTCGGCGCTTTGGCGATCCCGAAAAACCGTTGCTGTTCTCCGTGCGAAGCGGTTCCGCCATCTCCCAGCCGGGAATGATGAACACTTTTCTCAATGTGGGCATGGATGAGGATATTGCCGAAGGGTTGTCCGTCTTGACGCAAAATCAGTGGTTTGCCTGGGACAACTACCGGCGGTTCATGCAGTGCTACGGAATGGCCCTGGGGATGGAACGGGACCATTTTGATGCGATCATCCGCGCCCATAAATTCCAGATCGGGGTGCCGTTAAAACGTTATCTCTCCGGTGGTCAGATGAAAACGCTGGCGTTGAAGTATAAAAAAAGCATCGAGGCGGCCGGTTTCGGCTTTGAAGTCATGGAAGATCCCATGGACCAGCTGTTCATGGCCATCGAATACGTTCTGGAATCGTGGCACTCAAAAAGGGCCAGAGCCTATCGGGATATCATGGGCATCTCCGAGGACTGGGGTACGGCGGTCACGGTACAGGCCATGGTATACGGAAATCGATCCAGGCAGTCGGGCAGCGGGGTGGTATTTACCCACAACCCCCGTTGGGCGGGTGACACGTTGCGGCTCTGGGGGGATTTTACGATTGGTAACCAGGGCGAAGACGTCGTGTCCGGGCTGGTAAGTACGCTGCCGATTTCCATAACCCAGCAGGAGATTGAAATGCGTGATTCGGATATCATTCTGGAAACGCATTTTCCTGAAATATATAACACCTTGAAGGACTGGGCGGTGGAACTGACCGAAGATCGAGGCTGGAGTCCCCAGGAACTGGAGTTTACCTTCCAGGGATCAACAGCCGATCAATTATATTTGCTGCAAACCCGGGATATGACCATCCGGATGCGGAAAAAAGTGCTCACTTTCGTGGCCGATGATATCCAAATGGAACATTATCTCGGCAATGGCATCGGGGTCAGCGGCGGGGCCATGAGCGGTCGGATCGTTTTTGATTTAAAAGAGGTCAAAGATTGGCGTGAGAAAGAGCCGCACACTGATTTGATTTTATTGCGATATGATACGGTACCCGACGATATCCGGGAAATAAACGCCGCCGATGGGTTGCTCACCGCCCGGGGTGGATTGACTTCCCATGCCGCTGTTGTGACCCACCGACTTGATAAAACCTGCGTGGTCGGTTGTGACACCCTTGTCTGTGATGAGGAACAAAAATTTTGTCAATTCGGCGAAGTTCGGCTTAATTCGGGTGATTTTATCAGCATCGACGGCGGGGAAGGGGTAGTATACAAAGGCCGTATCCGGGTCAAGGAGGAACCCCGTCCGGAATCAGTTGTCGATTCAATGGATATAAGGAGAGATGATGAGTACCGGAAGCAGTAATAGCGATCTGACACTCGGGATTAACGGTCTGGGCAGAATCGGAAAACTGACATTG
>JAOZUU010000317.1 GCA_029938515.1 Desulfobacterales bacterium
CACATGATATTATCCCTGTCCGGAAAGTCGCTCTCCGAAGACGAGCAACAGATCCTTCTCGGCACCCTGTTGGAAACCCGTCATCGATTTAGCGCCGAACTGGCCGACGACCAGGTCGGAGAAGATTTTGTCAAAAAGCAATTTCTGTGGGTATGGGAACAGATTGCCCCGATTTTTCGCCGGCACCTGACCGAAGGGTCATCCATACAAACCCTTGGATATCTGACCTTCTTTACCGCCTCCGATGCGTTGGCCGCTCTGGACGAACTGGGTCCGACCCTGGGAATTGAAATCAGCCGGGAAGGACTCATCCGTCTGGCCCGGCTACTGGGGGACCTCCCCTCGGATTCACTCGAATACCGACCCGAAGCAGATCATCGTTTACGCCAATTTTTTGGATTTGAACCGATCCCGGAAGGGTCGGATATTGAAGTGCAACCAATGCCGGAGGATCCCGGCCCCCCCGACACCGGGGTGGAAAAACATTCAAGGTGGCAGCCGTTTTTATATTTTCTCGTTACTCCCCGCCAGGCCCTCGCCGGTGAAAAGCAGACGACGATCGGTCGTTTGAAACCATGGATTGTTCCGAAATCGGGTGTGGATGATTACCTGGGGCGAATAAAAAAATTGTTAAAACAAACGGCTGGGGAAGTCGTTGCTAAATCAAACCCATTGAAAAAATACCGGGCGCTCTACCAGCGCATCGTCTATGCGACGGCCTGGCAGGAGAGCTGCTTTCGTCAATTCCACACCAAAAACCGCCGGCTGGTATACCTTCGATCCTACAACGGATCTTCCGTGGGCCTGATGCAAATCAATGAACGGGTGTGGCGGGGAATTTACGATCTTAACCGTCTGCGATGGGATATCCGTTACAATGCCCGGGCCGGATGCGAAATCCTGGCCACTTACTTTCACCGTTATGGGTTAAAACGGTTTGATCAAATGAAATCACTCAATCCGACCGTGATGGCCGGTGTTGTCTACGCCATGTACAATGGCGGCCCCAGTCAGTTTAAAAAATTTCTTTCCCGTTTGAAAACCGGCAAGTATTATTTGAGCGATCGCCTGTTCAAAGAAAAATATACCTGGGTAACCAGGAATCAATGGACACATATCAATCAATGTCTGGTTCCGGGTTGAGCCTATTAATAATCTCCAGGGGATGATTGATCAGGACATGGGCACCGCTTTTTTTGAGTTCACCGGCCGATCGAAAGCCCCACCGGACACCCACGGGCAACATACCGGCCGCTCGTGCGGTTTTCATATCAATGGCGGTATCCCCCATATAGAGAAAGGCGGACGTCGGCAGGTTCATATGCCGGGCCACTTCCAGCGCCCCGGCCGGATCGGGCTTTTTGGGAACCTGCGGCCGCTGTCCCAGCACGGTTTCGAAAGGCCATCGATTAAAGTAACGGGCAATACACCGGACCGTCATTTCATGGGGTTTGTTGGACAAAACGGCCATGCGAATTCCCCGTTTTGTCAACTCGTCCAGCATATCGGTGATTCCTCGATAGGGATGGGTACGATCCTGCCAGTTTTGACGATAATCATCTAAAAAATCCGACAGACATTTTTGCTCTGCTTCTTTCGATCTGGCCGCCAGCGGCAATGCCCGACGGACAAGCATGGCGGCCCCATCTCCGACAAAATGACGATATGCATCGATGGGGTGCGATGGATACCCATTCGAAAGCAGCATGCGATTGGCGGCGGCGGCCAAATCTTCAAGCGTATCGAGCAACGTTCCGTCCAGATCAAATATCACCGCCTCAAACTGTTTTTCCATCTCATCATCCTTGTTTTTACCGATCCGGTGCTTACCATCTATAGGCTTTCAGATAATGCTTTTGGTCCCGCTGCAAGCGGGACTAGAGGGAGCCCCCTTGAGTAAGTCGTACAACCCGTACGTCGTCGAAAGGGGACGACCGATAACGCCGTCCAAAAACTTTATCTGGGAGACTATAATTAACAGTTTGCCCTTGCCGGTGTAAATGTGTTTTTATATCGTTACGAAAAAAACATTAACCGTCGGACATCCAATCCGATAAACGAGCTTTACACATGACCATTATCCGGTACGATGACATCTTTGCCTGGGACGGCTGGGGAGGCAAATTCAAGCTCACCAGCGGCCGTTGCCACCTTCGGATTTATGATCTGAAAAAATCGGGCAAACAGGACGCGGTGTTTTTAAAACCGATCATTGTGGTCGTTTCCAATCTTCCCGAATCCTGCGGAACGCGGGGGGTCATGTCGATCCGTAGTTGCGCCGGCCATATCGCCACCCAGGTGACCCGGCAATTTCGAATCAGCCCCGAGCGCATGCTGTACATCGAGTACCACCCCCAAAAAACCTACGGCCGGCCGCGTGTCCGTATCATACCGGAACGATACGAAGCGGTTGACTTTAAATGGAAAGATGAAAAGGCTTTCGCCATCAACTGGCGGGCTCTTGATCCCCGGTTAAGGGATCAAGTGAAAGATTTGATCAAAAGCGGCTGATTTTATTTTCTTTTTCAGCCGGATGAGTCATGTAAATTACCGTTTTAAATCTATAGTCTTCCAGATAGTGTTCTTGGATAGGCCATAGGGAGCCCCCCTGAGTAAACCGTACAAAACCGTACGCCGGCGAAGGGGGGCGACCGACCGATAACACAGCCAAAAAAACTTTATCCGGAAGCCTATATTTAGCGGAGGTCGAGTTGATCCACGCGGGATTAACAGGAGGAATCGCCACCGGTAAATCCACCGTAAGTGGTATCTTTCGTCAGGCCGGTGCTTTTATCATTGATGCCGACGATATCGCGCATCGATCCATTCGTATGGGAATGCCGGCCTGGCGGGAAATCGTATCACATTTCGGCCCGGCGATTCTCCAATCCGATGACGAGATCAATCGCCCGCTTCTGGGATCTATTATTTTTAAAGAGAAAAAGAAAAAACAAGTATTAGACCGTATTGTTCATCCCCAGGTCAGGCAGGAAATCGCCCGGCAACTCGCACCCATTGAGAAAAATCACCCTCGGGCGGTTATTATTCTCGACATTCCCTTGTTGATCGAAGTGGGCTGGCATCGGGATGTGCAGGAGGTAATCCTCGTTTATGCTCCGGAAGCGATTCAGCTCACCCGGCTGATGTCGCGGGACAACCTGGCATACAATGACGCCCTGGCCCGTATCCGCTCCCAGATGCCCATTGAGGAAAAGAAAAGCCACGCCAGCGTGATCATCGACAACAGCGGTGACCTGGAAAATACCCGTGAAAAAACGCTGAACGTTTACGATTATCTGGTGAAGAAAGGTGAGGGGTGATTATTTTGATTCTGGGAGGCCGATGCGGGATGGGTACCAGATGCCGGATGCTGGAACCTTGATGAAAAAAGGGGTGATATCTAATGGATATCCAGTATCCAGAAACCAGCATCCAGTATTTCACTGTTTCTCTTAATAACAATGGGATAACGACCGCAGCCGGCGGCAACTACTTGGTCCCAAAAATCTTATCACCGGCATCGCCCAGACCCGGTAAGATATAGCCTACATCATTTAACTTTTCATCGATGGCGGCTACATAGACCTCCACATCGGGATGGGCCGCTTCCACCCGCTTGATTCCTTCGGGCGCGGCTACCACAAAAATCCCCTTGATTTTATTACAACCCGATTCCTTGATCAAATCGATCGTGGCTATGAGCGTACCGCCGGTGGCCAGCATGGGATCGAGAATCAGCGCAATCCGTTCTTCCATCTGGCTGGTCATCTTCACATAGTACCGGACCGGTTCCAGGGTTTCTTCGTTCCGGTAAAGCCCGACCACGCTGACCTTGGCGGACGGAATTAAATCAAGCACACCGTCCATCATTCCCACTCCGGCCCGCAGGATCGGTACGACGGTAATCTTTTTTCCCTTGATCCGCTCCACCTCCACAACTCCGGCCCAGCCATCGATGGTCCGGATCTCGGTTTCCAGGTCCTTGGTGGCCTCGTAAGTCAGCAGGCTGGCCAGTTCGGAGGCAAGGTCTCTAAAATCCTTGACACTCACATCTTTTTCCCGCATCAAACCCAGTTTATGTTTGATTAATGGATGGTCCACCACGATTATCGGCACATCTACCTCCTTCGTATAAAGTGAATTAAACGTATAAATACGTATTGTATCTTTTGGATATTGAATTCAAAGTGTTACAGTATAATGCCATTAATTTCCGTCACGGATTCAGGAATATGTCTTAGAGACTGTTTATTGCCCTATTTCTTACGACCCTGTCAAGGCTGCCATAGACTTTAAGATAATGTTTTTGG
>JAOZUU010000318.1 GCA_029938515.1 Desulfobacterales bacterium
CCGGTTACCACATCGAATGCATCGGCGCAATCACCGGCGGCAAAGATATCATCCGTCGAAGTACGCAGTTTTTTATCCACCGCAATGGCATTGCCGACACTCAGTTCAATACCGGCGGTTTCGGCCAGCATGCTGTTGGGCGTGACCCCGATGGCTACCAGCACCATGTCCGCCGGATATTCTTCATCTTCACAAAAAACTGTCAGACCGTCTTTTCGTTTCTCGATTCGATGGAGGGCGTGTCCGGTCATGACCCCCACTTCGTTTTTTTCGACTTCATCCCGGATCACGGCGGACAGGTCGGGATGCATCCAGGGCAAAAAGGTTGGCCGGGGCTTGATCATATCGACCGCGATGCCAAGGCCACGCAGTGCTTCACACATCTCAAGGGCGATATATCCCATGCCGATAATCATTGTTTTCTTAACCTTTTTTTCACCGATATAGTTTTTGATCCGTCGACCCTCATCCAGGTTCTTAAGCGCCATAACACCGGGCAACCCGGTTCCAGGCAGATCGGGGATAATGGCCGAAGCGCCCGTGGCGATGAGCAACTTGTCATAATCATACGCAAATGATTCTCCCGAAAGCGTTGTCCCTTTAACGCTTCGGTTGTCCGGATCAATGGTTTTGACCGTATGGTTGGTAAGAAGATCGATCCCTTGTTTTTTCCGGAAAACGTCGGCCCTCCGCACAATCAACTCGTCCATTTCCCGTTGGGGATCGCCGATGGCATACGGCATCCCGCAGGCACTGTAAGAGACATCTCCGGTTTTTTCCAGAACGACCACATCCATATCCGGTTGATGCCGCTTGGCCCGGCTGGCGGCGCTCATACCGGCGGCATCGCCGCCAATAACAACAAATCTCATCTGAATCTCCTTTTTCAAAGGTTTCGATTCCTTTCTTTACACCGATTTTCCCATGATGCCAACCAGCATGCTTTGTTTATCGGCAATATTCTGATAATAAAGCCAGAATCGTTTATTACAAGATCCGGATATTTTTTGTATAGGTTCAGCAGTTCATCGTTCAGGGTTCGAGGTTGAAGGTCTGGACTGGTTGATTTAGAAGGATGAAGGAATGACGAAAAAACACCTGTTTAACCCAATGGGAGAGAGCCGTTATTATTTATCCGTGTTACATTAAATGTAAAATCAATATATTATCAGCCTTGAACCTATAACCTAGAACCCAGAACCAATCAATTTAGATCTTTTATGGGCACCTCGTTATATAAAAAAGTCGGCCTGGCCACGCTGATAATGACGGCATCGGTATTTGCCAGCCGGGTTATCGGCCTGGTGCGGGAGATGGTTATTGCCCATGCCGCCGGGGCCACCGGTGCCGTGGATGCCTACCAGATCTCGTTTTTCCTTCCCGAGATACTCAATCATATTGTTGCCAGCGGGTTTCTGTCCATTACCTTTATCCCCATTTTTTCGCGCTACCTGGCCGAAAACAGGGAATCGGAAGGGTGGCGGGTGTTTAATATTATCTTTACCGGGTTAGGCGCGTTGCTGATGGTTTTAATCGCAATAGCTGTTTATCTGGCTCCCACTCTGGTGGCGATTATTGCTCCGGGCATCGATGACCCCGCGTTAAGAGCCGAAGCCGTCAAGATGACCCGAATTATTCTGCCGGCGCAGTTTTTCTTTTTTACCGGCGGCCTGTTCACGGCTGTTCAGTTCGCCAAGGAACGGTTCGCTCTGCCGGCGCTGGCTCCCCTGATATATAATCTGGGAATTATTGCCGGTGGGGTAATATTCAGCTCGCGCTTGGGTATGCAGGGGTTTTCCTGGGGTGTTTTAGCCGGTGCTTTTGCCGGCAATTTTTTGCTTCAGTACATCGGCGCCCGTCGTGTCGGGATGCGGCTGGCAATTAACTGGAAACTGGGACATCCTGATTTCAGGGCCTATATTTACCTGACCCTCCCCCTCATGGTGGGATTGACCATGATTTTTTCAACGGAGATTTTTCTGAAGTTCTTTGGATCTTTCCTGCCGCGGGGCAATATCGCCGGGCTGAACTATGCGTTGCGAATTATGCTGCTGCTGGTCGGCTTTTTTGGCCAGGCTGTGGGGGTCGCGTCGTTTCCATTTATGGCCCGCCTGGCCGCCGAAAAAAAAATAGACGAAATGAATCGGCTGCTCAACAATACCATGCGGTATCTGGCCCTGGTGATCCCATTGGCGGCATTGATCATGGTTTTGCGACATGAAATCGTGTTTCTTTTGTTTCAAAGAGGACGATTTGACGCCGCCGCCACCGAACTGACGGCAGGTATTCTTGTGTTTATGATGATCGGTGCGTTCGCATTTGCCGCCCAGACGGTGGTGGTTCGCGGGTTTTACGCCCTCCAGAACACCTTGTTTCCGGCTGTTTTCGGTACGATTGCCGTGGTCGCCAGCATCCCTCTTTATGTGATTGGCATGCGGGTAATGGGTGCCAGAGGAGTCGCCCTGGCCATTTCTGTATCGGTCACTCTACAGGTGATGCTCTTGTTCATGATCTGGAACCGACAGCATGATAATAAAAACAGTGCCTCTGTTTTTTCCTTTCTTCTAAAAACGGTCTTGCTAAGTATTCCCCTGGGAATCGGAATGGCCTGGTTTCGAAACTATCTGGCCGGATGGATGGATACGACCACATTTTCAGGGTGTTTACTGGTCGCAGCGATTGTCGGAGCTTTGTTTTCCGCCATTCTGGTAGCCGCCGCACTTCTGTTTAAAATCGGGGAAATCCAGAGGTTGATTGAACGGATGAATCCCAAAAATCGTTGAGTAAGGCCCCCGGAAAAAAATAAATCCACATCTTACTGGTCTTCTGTTCCGCCTACGGCGTTACATCCACCGGCACATATCCTGATATGCACCGGCGGATGTGCCTTGTAGACGAACCAGAATCCGGCGCAATCTTGTGGATTTATTTCTTTCCGGGGACCTTATTCACCAAATCATCCTTCCCAATAAAAAATGTATATTTCTTATTGACTAAATTATCAATATAATATATATTTAATATATTAAAAAATAAATTTAATTCATCAAGACACAGGAGGATATCGTGGGTATACGTGAGCGCAAGGCACGGGAAAAAGAACGACGCAGGCAACAAATTATCGTGGCCGCCAAACGGGTCTTCTCTCAAAAAGGATTCAACAAGGCAACCATGGAAGATATCGCCGATGAGGCGGAGCTGAGTCCGGGAACGCTCTATTTGTATTTCAAAAACAAAGAGGAGCTTTACGCGTCTTTGTCGTTGCGTATTCTCCAGTACCTGGGGATACGCATGGAACATGTTCACCGGGATGCCGAACCCGGGCCGGAGGAAAAACTCGAAGCGTTGATCGAGGCCATGTACGATGTTTATGATTTTGATCCACTGACCATTATCAATATGTTTCATTTGCAGTCCAGCGAAACCTTGAGGAATCTATCCCCCGAACTGATGTCGCAGATTAAAGATCTGTCAAAGCAATCGATAAATGATATGGCCCGAATTTTCGAAGAGGGCATAGAGGCAGGGATTTTTATCAAGGTGCATCCAATTGCCCTGGCGGATATTTTCTGGTCTTTATTTTCCGGGGTCATTCTGTGGGAATCCAGCAAAAAGGTCATTAACCAAAAGAAGGATTACATTAAGGAAACCCTTGAGTCCGCTTTTGAGGTCTTTTCCAGGGGAATACGGATATCGATTGAAGATTGAAGATAGGGGTCCCCTCTGGGGCTGGTGATTGAAGATTTTAAAAAAATGGCAGGGCGGCAAGCGCCTGTACTGCCTAAGCGACTTCCATAAATCACCAATCATAAATCATTAATTAATACCCTTATCAGTACAGGAGGCATCGCCATGACCAATCAGTGGGTTTATCAATTTGAGGAAGTGGAAGCTGCGGAAGAATCCGTGGGGGGTGATTGGGAGAAAGTCCGCGGCCTGTTGGGCGGCAAGGGAGCCAACCTGGCTGAAATGGTTCGTATCGACATGCCGGTCCCACCCGGCTTTACCATCACCACCGAGGCCTGCCTGGCCTATCTGGCCGAGGGAGGACACTTTCCTGAGAAGATGTGGGAACAAACCCTCGAAGCCCTGAAGACGGTTGAAGCGGATTCGGGTAAAATTTTCGGAGATCCGGGCAATCCACTGCTGGTGTCTTGCCGTTCAGGAGGCAAATTTTCCATGCCCGGCATGATGGATACGGTGCTCAACATCGGTTTGAACGAAGAAACCATCCGGGGCATGGTGGCGCTGACCGGTGATGAGCGTTTTGTTTACGATGCCTACCGACGTCTGGTGCAGATGTTCG
>JAOZUU010000319.1:0-3417 GCA_029938515.1 Desulfobacterales bacterium
TTTGAAGGACATTATTGTATAGCACCATCAGTCCGGTGAGCCTGAATTCCGCCGGATCGAGACCCTGAGCGTGGGTTAAATTATATCGTATTTTTTTTAACAATGCATTCCGGCGCAGGGATTTGTCGGAATCAATAATACGTATGGAAAATCGGACTTCATCGTTGGGTATGGACACGTATGGATCAAACACCATTTCCTTAAAGTGGTCGGGCAGCTCGGTGTACAGCAAGGCCATTTCTAAGCTGCTTAATGGTTTGCCCTGATTGATTTTCTCGGCGACTTTGATCATGGTACCCAAAGAGAGCACTTTACCGGTTTCATCCAGGCTGTCCAGGTAATCATGGATCCGGACGATCCGGGCGGTTTTATCCGGTGTAAACCAGTAGCGTTCATCCTTTGTGGGTTTATCAAATTCAGCGAACTCGTCAAAGGACGCATCCGTTGACGATTCGGCGGGGTCGGCCGTATCCGAATCAGGAACCGCCGCCGGCACCATTTTCACAATAACATCCAGGGGCGTGGTACCGCCCAGATGCTGGTCGATGGTTTTCATTCCCTGATAAATTTCGGTGGTTTCCTTAAAATAGTCGATAAAGCTGTTTTCAACGATGAGTCGGGAAATACCGATGAGGCTCCCGGCGAAAATGATAACAGCGCTAACCAGAATCAGTTGGCCGTGGGCTTCGGTAAATCGTGCCAGAAAGGGCGTCAGGGAAAAATGTTTTTTAGGCATGGTTTCCCGGGTACCCTTACCGATGATGAGCAATCCCGCGGGGAAAAATAAAAAGGTGATCACAAAGGATACGGCGATCCCGGCGCTCATCATCCATCCGAAGTTGATGACCGGTTTGATATTGCAAAGGAGCAGCGAGCCGAACCCGGCCATGGTGGTCAAAATGGCATAGAGACAGGGCAGGAACATGGAAACGACGGTATCCAGAACCAGTTGGCGATGATCGGTTCCGGGGGCGTCGTGCCGCAGGCCCCGGTAACGGACCGTCAGATGAATACTGATCGACATGGTAATGATGAGCTGCAGGGAGATGAAGTTGGAGGAGATGACCGTCACCTCCCAGCCGAACAGACCCAGCAGTCCGATCATGGCAATAACGGAAAGAGTGCAACACGCCGTGGGCAAAAGGATCCACCGCAGCCGTTTGAAAATAATCTTCAGGGTCACCACCAGAAAAATGAAAATTCCGAGCCCGAACACCTTGAGATCATTTTTAATAAACCTGATCAGGTCGGTGGTGATCATGGTCACCCCGCCGAGAAACAGGTCGGCATCCTGGCGAAACCTGTCCATGATGGTCCGAATAGCGGCGATATCCTCGTCGTTTTGCTGCCGTATTTTATCCCGGTGGGTTTTCAACTGAGTGGCGACCGTTTCAATCTCATCCGCCTGGGTCGCTGCTAAACCTGGACCTTTACTTGCCGCCCGCAGCCGGTCCCGCCGGGACAGGAGGTCCTGGAAGACCGCATCGTTTTTGAAATTCACGATCAAGGCGGTGGTTTTTAAATCCGGGCTGACCAGCAGGTTTTTATAGATAGGGCTGTTACCTAATTCAATTTTAGCCAGTTTTTTATCCACCGTGGACGATTCCAGGGAGGGCAACTGTCCGGACAGCTCCCTTACGGGAACGGGCGGGCTTTCCAGCAGAGGAGCGTCAATGATGGAAAATACACTGGAAACCCGTGTCAGCTTTTTCAGTTCATCTCTCAGGTGGGTGATACGGGTCAGAACGGGATCTGAAAAAAGATCCTGATGGGGCGTATAAGCAACGATAACAAAATCTTGCGCCCCATACCGTTCAGTTGTTTTTCGCAAGTAGATGAGGTCCTGGTCGTCTTCCAGAAGCAGGGTTTCCGATGATGCATCGAGGGTGAAGTCTTTGGCATGGTAGCCGAGGAAGCCGATCACCACCAGAAGGCCGAAAATGACAACTTTGGGCCATTTTAAAATGATGCGGTGGTAAAATCGACGAATGGGTGACAGGCTATTTCTCGATCTCGGAGTCATCTCTCCGCACCGAACTCGTTGGGGTTTGTTTAAGTTTAGTCAATAAATCGTCGATGGAACCATTGCGCAAAATGGCGTTATATTCGGTCCGGTTCGATAAAATGACACTGGTGCCGTTGATTTCGGCATCATAAATTTTCCAGCCGTTTTTTGATTGATAAAATTTATAAGTGATGGACACCACTTTGCCTTTGGAAATCAATTTGGTGGGAACGTATACCTTATTACCTTTTTTAACAGGGGGGTTGAAATCAATTCGATCATTGGCATAGAGCTCGACCTGGCCGATAGACGATTTTTCCAAATGAGCTGAATAAAGCGACGTAAACTGCTGCCTTTGATCTTCAGACAGGGCGGTCCAGTGTTTTTTGCCCAGGGTCAGCTTGGCCATTAATGGAAGATCAAACATGGGTCTGACCGTTTTAATAATCATGGCCCGTTTCTTACCCCGATCGATATCTTTATTGTTCATAATTCCGGTCACTTCAGTTAGCTTAGCCTTAACTAATTTTTCCGGCTTGGCGGGACCGGCAGCCATCGTCGGCCCGGTTGCAAGGGCCAGACCGATCAAGGCGCTTATTATAGTTAGCCTTATTTTCATTATCGTTTCCTTTTTCAAAGGTCTCTTTAAATGTGGGTGAAAGATACGGCGAACTGAGTGTTCTGTCAAGAATCTGTTGAGGTAAGGCCTATAAGCCATTTAGTCCACGGCTAAATGGACAACAGGTACGAGCGCAAGTTCGTTTTTTTTTTGGTAAGGTCGAATTTAGCCCGGATATTGCGCCGGTGTGCTTGGATAGTGCGGTCGGACAGGCTTAGCAGTTCAGCAATTTTCGGGGTTGTCCGGCCCTGCCTGACCAGGTTGGCCACCTGCATCTCGGTTGGGGTAAGGTTGTTCCGGCGGGTGGACAGGGTCCAGGCGAACGGTAAAACAATTTCGTTTAAATTTGTGGTTAGAATTTCTAGATAAACTTTCTGCCGATCATTGAGCCCGCTGCGGGCCAGTTTACCAAGGTAGGGTTTAATTAACTGTTCAACATTGGCGATCACTTTTTTCTCAATACTAAAATTATCATTTTTATGCTTTTCCATCAGAATCTTAAGCGCCGTATTCATCTCTTTTAGGTGACGGTTTTCATCTTCAAGGTCACGGGTCCGATCTTCCATCCGGCGTTTCAGTTTCGCGCGGGTTTTCAATAACGTTTGTCCGGATTTTTTACGCATATTTATCAATCAGCCTTTCTTTTTCCCAACCCGGACAAACCGGAAAGAATAGTCCCAAAGGCACAGAGATACAAACGATAATTATTTACTATAATTGAACTATGTTTCTTTGTGCCTTGGTGGTAAAAATATTTTATTAGATAAATCCTTCGTAAATATGATGTGATTTT
>JAOZUU010000319.1:3427-4283 GCA_029938515.1 Desulfobacterales bacterium
GGCTGTTCCACTCAATTGGGTGAAAGAAAACAATTAATAACGCAGCCCAAAAACATTATCTGTGGAAAACTATAATATCATAGAGTCACATATCGATCAAAGCGCCACAATCCGATTGTGACGCCACAAGCAGGGGAACCTTTTTATTCGAAATGACCGGCTGAATGGTGCTTAAGGCTTTTTCAGGCGTGTTATTGGTTTCACTTAAATGGGCCAATACCACTTGCTGCAACCGGTCATGGACCAATTCGGATAGCAGGCGGCCGGTATCCTGATTGGACAGGTGGCCGGAACGGCTCATGATTCGCTGCTTCAATGGCCATGCATAGGGCCCGTTGATGAGCATGTCCGGGTCGTGATTGGCCTCCAGGATTAACACGGTGCATTCGGCCAGGTGAGATTTTACCACGTTTGTCGCCACGCCCAGATCGGTGGCCACACCCACTTTTTTTCCATTCAGCTGAAACGTAAATCCCGCTGGATCGACGGCATCATGGGAGATGGAGAAAGGGTGAATTTTCAAACTGTTGATTTTAAAAGGTGTTCCGCATGTGAAATGGGTAACATCCCGGAGGTGGCCCAATCGCCGCGCCGAAGCTTCAGCTGTTTTTGAAGTGATATAAACCGGTAAATCAAACCGACGGGATAACACACCGACGCCGTGGATATGGTCCTGGTGTTCATGCGAGACGAGGATGGCATCCAGATCGTCCGGTTGGATCCCCCGCAATTTTAACCGTCGCTCAATCTGGATACCGGACAGCCCGGAATCCAGAAGGATACGGGTGTGCCCGTCGGACAGGTAAGTGGCGTTTCCCCGGCTGCCACTGGCCAGAACGCAGATGGCCGGTCCTTG
>JAOZUU010000320.1 GCA_029938515.1 Desulfobacterales bacterium
CGGGATAGAGGTGAACGTCTCGGTATCAATTACTGGAGAGAATGGTAATTTTAAACTTTATCTTAAAAATGTCCGGATACAAACAAAGAAGGGCGATTAAAATGAAATATACCGGATGGCCGTCAGGTCAATTTTTCAAGCAATGGTTACCAGGGGGATCATTTTACCGACAAAGCGTCATTCTCGGTATCCTGATCGGTATCCTGGCGATTTTTCTGAGCATTACCGTGATTCCGGCCGGATTGGCCGGCAACGCGGTTAAACTGCGTGCCGTCAAACCGGCACCCATGCCTCCCGGGGCCATGCAGCCCAAAGCACCCGCGGCAACGCAGCCGCATCCGGTTATTCCCGAACCGGGGGTCGGCAGCGCCCGGAGAGTGGACGGCCTGGGCAAGATCGATGGGATGGTAAAAGGCGGATTTGTTATCAGTGACATGACCTTGAAGATTTCCCCTTCCGCCAAATACCCGGACGGTCAGTCCGGCATCGGGACCGGCGCATGGGTGGCTTTCAGCGTCAACAAAAAAGGTGAGATCATTGAGATCTGGCCGACCGACAAGCCGGAGCGCAAGCAGCCGCGAAAAAAATAAGCGGCGCTCGGCAATGGATGATGGGGAGATTGGATTAATTGAAAGGTGGAGAAGGGGGTGCCACGATGTTAAGTCCACGGTTTTTATTTATTCTGGCCCTGGGTATTCTGGTATGGTCCGGTACCGGCCCGGTGACGGCCGAGTACTACCGCTACAAGGATACCACCGGTAAATGGCGGTATACGGATAATCTGTCCGAGGTTCCGGACAGCCGCCGATCTTCCCTGACCCGGTATCAGGAGATGAAGCCCGCGCCCGTATCCGAATCCCGGTCCGAACCTGAAGCCGAATCTGAATCCAAATTTGAATCCAAATCTGAATCTGGGGAAGATACCGGTGAGATTTCAGCTGATAAAGTGGTTTCGGATGATTCGCCGGTTGATCTGAAAAAAGAGCGGAAGGTTAGTTTAAACGACGCGGAAAATGGAGTCGAAACGGAAAGACAGTTGCTCCAGGCCGAATTGAAGGGCCTTGACAACCGCAAGACTCAATTGGACAAACTGTATTTTAACCTGACCAGCGATCAGAATGCCCTGTTAAAGCAAAAAGCCGGCCTGTCCGACGTGGCCTATAACGATAAAGCCCGCGAGCTCAACAAGCGCGCCGTTGCTTACGATAAACAGAGGGAAGCCTACCTGCAGGCCGCCGAAAATTTCAATCTGCGAGTGGAACAATTGAACATTGATCAGTGATATTCCATTCTCAGGGGGATTAAAGCACCCGTCTTAAATACCTTCCCGTGTGCGAAGCAGGGTTGGCGGCGATTTCCTCGGGGCTGCCGCAGGCCACCACGTTTCCGCCGGCCTCTCCGCCTTCAGGACCCAGGTCGATGATGTGATCGGCCGTTTTAATCACATCCAGGTTGTGCTCGATAATGATGACGGTGTTTCCCGCATCGACCAGGCGATTTAATACGATCAGGAGCCGGTTAATGTCGTGGGGGTGCAGGCCGGTGGTCGGCTCGTCCATGATGTACACGGTCCGGCCGGTCCCTTTTTTGGCCAATTCCCTGGCCAGTTTAATCCGCTGAGCCTCTCCGCCGGAAAGAGTCGTGCCCGACTGGCCGATTTTAATGTAGCCCAGGCCGACATCCGCCAGGGTCTGCAATTTCGGTCGGACCGACGGGATCCTTTCGAAAAATTTCAGACACTGATTGACCGTCATGTCGAGCACCTGGGCAATGTCCCGGCCCTTGTATTGAATTTCCAGGGTCTCCCGGTTGTAACGTTTGCCCTGACAGATATCGCAGGTGACGTATACATTGGGCAAAAAGTGCATTTCAATCTTGACGATCCCGTCTCCCCGGCATGCTTCGCAGCGGCCGCCCTTGACGTTGAAGCTGAACCGGCCGGATTTATACCCCCTGGCCCGGGCTTCCGGCGTTCGGGCGAACAGGTCCCGTATAAATGTAAACACACCGGTGTAGGTCACCGGATTGGAGCGCGGCGTCCGTCCGATGGGGGCCTGGTCGATATTGACCACCTTGTCGATCTGCTCGAGCCCGGTGATGCCGGTATGCTTGCCGGCGGGTATCCGGGCATGATGCAAATGCTGTAAAAGCGCCCGGTGCAGGATGTTTAACATCAGGGTCGATTTCCCCGAGCCGGAAACACCGGTGATACAGACCAGACAGCCCAGTGGGAAGGCCACATCGATATGCTTGAGGTTGTTTTCACGGGCACCGTGAACGACGATGGTTTCTTTATCGTTGGCGCGGCGTATGGACGGTATCTCGATGCGTTTACGGCCGGACAGATACAAGCCGGTCAAAGAGGTTTCATCGCGGCATAAAGCGTCCGGCGAACCGGTGAAAACGATTTGGCCGCCGTTGATTCCGGCCCCGGGTCCCATATCAATGACATGGTCGGCCGCGCGGATGGTTTCCTCGTCATGTTCCACCACCAGTACCGTGTTACCCATATCACGCATATGGGCCAGGGTCTTGAGGAGGCGTTGATTGTCCCGCTGGTGAAGACCGATACTCGGTTCGTCCAGGACGTAGAGCACACCGGTCAGTTTGGCGCCGATCTGGGTGGCCAGCCGGATCCGCTGGCTTTCGCCACCGGAAAGGGTGTCGGCGGACCGGTCTATAGTCAGGTAGACCAGCCCCACGTTCTCCAGAAATTCGAGTCGATGAAAAATCGCTTTCAGGATCCGGTCGGCTATCGGCCTTTGTTTTCCTTTCAGTTTCAGGGCTTTTAAAAAGCGTCGCAATTGATCCACCGGCAAGGCCGTCATCGCGTGGATGGCGACCCCGCCGATCCGGACTGCTCGGCTGATGGGGTTTAGCCGGGCACCCTTACAGGCGCTGCATGACGTAAACCGCATGTATTGTTTGGCCTCTTCCCGGGCCTGGGAGGAGTCGCTTTGCCGGTAGCGCCGCTGCGAGTTGGGGATGATCCCCTCGAATGGTTTTGGTGTCCGGCGGGGGCGCCCGTTACGCATGGTATAAAAAGGAATTTTCTCGTCACCGGAGCCGTATAGAAGCACCTCCTTAAACCGGTCGGAAAGCTCCTGATAGGGCGTATAAATATCTTCGCGGTAGTATCCGGTCAATGTTTCTAAAAACTCGGTGAAGTAGACGGAGTGCCGGTTGGCCCACATTGCGACCGCACCGTCGCGGAGGGAGAGGGTCGGATTGGGAACGATCAGGTCCGGATCAAATTCAGTGGTGGCCCCGAGACCGTCACATACGGGACAGGCCCCCTTGGGTGAGTTGAATGAGAAACCGGATGGCGTCAATTCGGGGACAGCGAATCCACACGTCGTACAGGTGGCCTGTTCACTAAATGAGATCGGGTGCCCGTTGATCACATCGACCGTTACTTTTCCCTCGCCCTGGGCCAGGGCCAGTTCCAGGGAGTCGGCCAGACGATTGGCGATGGTCGGCTTGACGATGAGACGGTCGATGACCACATCGACATCGTGGAGCTGGTTTTTTTGAAGACGGGGAATGTCGTCGATTTCATGGAGACTGCCGTCGATACGGACCCGGGCAAAGCCTTGTTTTCGAAGGCGTTTAAATACATCCGCGTGGGACCCTTTTTGGCCGATAATCAGCGGCGCCAGGATGATGAGCCGGGTCCCGTCACCCAGGGCCTTAACCTGATCGATGATCTGATCGAGACTTTGGGCCGCTACCGGTTGATCGCAATGGGGGCAGTAACGGACGCCGACCCTGGCGTAAAGCAAGCGCAGGTAATCGTAGACTTCCGTCACGGTCCCCACGGTGGAACGGGGATTATGCCCGGCCGATTTTTGCTCAATCGCAATGGCCGGGGAGAGCCCTTCGATCAGCTCCACATCCGGTTTGTCCAGTCGTTCCAGAAACTGACGGGCATAGGTCGAAAGCGATTCGACGTAACGGCGTTGCCCCTCGGCATACAAGGTGTCAAAGGCCAGGGTCGATTTCCCGGACCCGGAAAGACCGGTAAGGGCCACCAGCCGATTCCGGGGCAGGTCCACGTCGATATTTTTCAGATTGTGCTGGCGGGCACCGCGGATGATAATCGCGTCAGTATTCATCCAAATATCTTACCGGCCTATACGCTTTTTGTAAACCGGTGCCAGGTTCCCGGACTGCGCTTGAAAAGTAAATTAATTTTTCTGAAATAGTGAGTAATTCGGAGAGAATCGAAGAAAAACGGAGATACGTGAGATTGTTGAAAAGTGCTCGCAGGGACCGGA
>JAOZUU010000321.1 GCA_029938515.1 Desulfobacterales bacterium
TCCGCTCCTGGGATTCCGACACCCAGATCTCCCCTTGATCGAGGCCGTCGTATTTAAGCGGTACCTTTTCGAGATCGATTTCACAGCCATTGGAAAACCGCGCCGATTCCCCCACCGAGGAGGATAATCCGCCGCCGCCGTTGTCGGTGACAAACTGAATCATCCCCTGGTCCCGCGCTTCGAGGAGAAAATCGTGCATCTTTTTCTGGGTATAGGGATCACCGATCTGAACATGCCCGGCCGGCGTGTTTTCCGAAAAGCTCTCCGATGAGGCGGTGACCCCGTGAATGCCGTCCTTGCCGACCCGGCCGCCGCACATGATGATCAGCTCTCCGGGCGAGGTCCGTTTTTCATGGGCCGGCGTACCGGCCACGGTGGCCGGCATCAATCCCACCGCCGTGACAAACACCAGACATTTGCCCAGATAGCCGGGGTGAAACACCACCTGTCCGAAGGTTGTGGGAATCCCGCTTTTATTGCCGCCGTCCCGGACCCCTTCAATCACGCCGTCCAGCAACCGCCGGGGAGAAAGGCGCGGATGCAGGGGACCCTCATACGCCCTCGGACCGACACAATAGCCGTATCCCCCCATGATCAACCGGGCCCCTTTGCCGGTCCCCAGGGGGTCCCGATACACACCGACAATACCGGTAATGGCGCCACCATAGGCTTCCATATTGGAGGGCGAGTTGTGGGTTTCACCGGTGATGACGTAGAAATGGTCGTCATCCAGTCGCCCCACTCCGGCGTTATCCCACAACACCGACACGACCCAGGGCTTTTTCTCCTTTAATGCCAGGGTCGGCGCCTGGATATAGGTTTCAAACAGGTTGTCTTCCACGACTTCGGTGCCGGTTTCCAAGTCGCGATAGCGAAACCGTCCCCTGAAAGTATTGTGGTTGCAATGATCGCTGCGGGCCTGGGAAATATACTCCAGTTCCACGTCGGTGGGATCGCCCAGCCCCAGGGCAGCCCTTTCCGTACGGGTCGCCGGGTCCTGGAAATAGCCCCTTATCACGGGGATATCATTGGGATGCAATGCCAAATTGCGCTCATCGCTGAGTTTTTTCAACACGACGTCGCTGTCCACGGAAAAAGTGCTCACCGTGGGCCGGTGATCGAGGAAAACTTTGGGCAGGATCAACCCGATCCCCTCCTCCGGAGACCATTGGGCCGGTAAATACAAGCGCCATTGCTGGATAATATCGTTGGCCAGCAGTTCAGTAGCGATTTTATCCATGTCCCCGGCCGTCAGGCCGGAACCGGTCAGGCAGTAGCGTCTGGAAGTATAGATGGCTTCTCCGGACTGAAACCGCAAGCCCAGGATGTCTTCCACCGCCTCAAGGGCCGTATCACCCGGATTGTCTTTAACGCCGGGGCGGTATCCGACCCAGATACACCCGTCAAAGGGGACATCCAGCGGCCGGTCAGACGACACCTGGGTGACGGGATTGGTGAAAACATCCGTGCGGATCGTTTCCAGCTGATCCGGGGTTAAATCCGCATCGATGGTGACTACCTGGATGACCCGCACCCGATCAAGGACAAGGTTCAAATAGTCCCGGGTCTTGCGACGGATACTTTCTCCCTCGGCATCCACCAAGTCGTCGATTAACGTAATTTCCAGCCGGTGCGCCATATTATTTTCTAATTTAACGTTTCGTAATTATAAAATATTTTGTATTTATAGCACTTTTAATGAGTTCCGTTCATCTGGAATAATGGAAGATTGGAATTCTGGAATGTGGGGTAATAAAAGTGAAAAAAACATTCTGCCATTGTAGGCCGAAAAATTTTTCAGCCTTACTACAAACCCATCATTCCATTATATCTTCATTCCACCATTCCAATCGAGTCGAAATCCCTAAGTTCGATACTAGTACAACCGCAATTTCTTTTTGATAACCATCTGGCCGGCATTAATTCCCCCCCAGCGGTGTCCATCCGGAAATCCAATTGGAAATATCATTATAAAACACCAGGATCATCAGGAGAATTAACAGAAAAATACCCGCCTGCTGGGCGATCTCCCTGGTCCGGATACTCACCGGTCGGCGAATAACCGCTTCAATCAGAAAGAAAAGGAGATGTCCCCCGTCCAGTACGGGAATGGGAAGAAAATTCAGGATGGCCAGGTTGACGCTCAGAAGGGCGATGAAGGATATCAGGCTGACGATGCCCTGCCGGGCCTGCTGGCCGGCCATTTGGGCGATGGCCACGGGACCGCCGATATTCTTGGCCGAGATCTTGCCGGAAATGATTTTAGCCACACTCAGAATGGTTAATTCAATAATACGCCCGGTTTGCACGACGCCCTGGTAAAGCGCATCCACCGGGCCGTACTTTTGGGTATATACATCCCCGGCAGAGGTGATGCCGATGACGTAGCGCTGGATCTCCTCGCCGAAAATATTTTTATCCGTTATCCGGGTGGGCCGCATGCGGTAGGTGATTGTCTCTTCATCTCGCAGGACCGTCACGGACAGGGAACGCCCTTCGTTGTTGGAGATAAACCCGGCCATGTGGGTCCAGCTGTCCACGGCGGTTCCATCGATGGCGACCACCTCGTCCCCGACCCGAAGCCCGCTGATCTGGGCCGGTGAATCCGGTTTTAGTTCACCGATGGTCGGTTTGAGAACAAAAACACCGACGACAAGGTTGAGAAAGAAAAAAATGACGACCGTCAGCAACAGATTGAATCCCGGCCCGGCCGCCACGATGAGAATCCGTTTCCATACGGGTTTATGGGTAAACGACAGGGGGATCATCTCATCGGGAAGATCGGCATCCGGTTCATCGCCCACCATCTTGACATATCCCCCCAGGGGGATGGCTGAAACACGATAGTCGGTCAAGCCATATTTTTTTCCAAACACCCGCGGACCGAATCCCAGGGAAAACTTTTCAACACCCACACCACAGAGCTTGGCCACGATAAAGTGGCCGAACTCATGGACAAAAATCAATACACCCAGCACTACGATAAAGGCAAAGATACTGTTCATATAAACTGCGCTTTCAATTGGTTAGAAGTCTTTATAGCTCAAGATCTTAAAATCTATGTCAAGTTTGAATATCAAGATTTCATCCATCGTTCCGATTCCCGGCGGGCCCATGTATCGGCGGCAATGATTTCTTCCAGCGACGGATGGACCACCCACCGGTGATTCTCCATGACCATCCCGATCAGTTCGGAAATGGCTGTAAATCCAATTTTGCCATCCAGAAACGCAACCACCGCCATTTCATTGGCCGCGTTCAGGACCGCCGGCATGGTGCCGGCGGCGGCACATGCCTCCATTGCCAGACGCAAACAGGGAAACTTTTCCAGGTCCGGCGCTTCAAATGTCAGCTGGTGAAGCGCGGGGAAATCAGGTGCCGGCTGGCCAATGTCCATCCGTTCGGGCCAGGAAAGGGCGCAGGCAATGGCCCCTTTCATATCGGGAACACCGAGCTGCGCAATGACCGATCCGTCTTTAAAGGCCACCATGGAATGGACAATGCTCTGGGGATGGATGACCACCTGGATCATATCGAGAGGCACGTCGAACAACCACCTGGCCTCGATAATCTCCAGCCCCTTGTTCATCATGGAGGCGGAATCAATGGTGATCTTGCGCCCCATCTGCCAGTTGGGATGGTTCAAGGCATCGTCGATGCTGATCGATTCAAATTCCTCCAGCGGCATCGCCCGAAACGGCCCCCCGGACCCGGTCAATAAAATACGGTCGACGTCCGTTTTGCGGTTGCCGGCCAGGCATTGAAAAATAGCGCTGTGCTCGCTGTCAACGGGATAGATCCGAACCCCTTCGGCATCGGCCCGTTTCATGACCGCCTGGCCGGCCATGACCAGGGTTTCCTTGTTGGCCAAAGCGATATCCTTGCCCGCATCAATAGCCGCCAGCGTCGGCAAAAGTCCAGCCGCGCCCACCACGGCGGTGACTACCAGATCCACATCGTCCAGGGCGGCAATCCGGCACAAGCCCGATTCTCCCCAAACGATATCCACCGCAAGGTCCGTTGGTAACAAGGCGCTCAGATCATCAGCGCAACGTTCATCTCCCACGGCCACCCGGACCGGACGGTATCGTTCAATCTGATCGGCCAGCAGTGTCATATTACTTCTGGCCGACAATGCCTTGACCGAGAACCGGTTCGGAAACCGGTCGACAATCCGCAGCGTGTTTCGCCCGATGGATCCGGTGGCGCCCAGGATGCTCAGGTTTCGGGTCATTTTCTAAAATACTTTCGTAATGAAAA
>JAOZUU010000014.1 GCA_029938515.1 Desulfobacterales bacterium
AAGCTCGGAATATACATGATATTCCTGCACTTTCGCGCCTTGCCAGACGGGCGCCCTAATGCCTAAAATTGTTAATTTATTTTTGCGCGAACCCCAAGGGCTCGCACAAAAAAACTTCACATTCTACCTGCCATATACCTGCTCAAAAGATTTGAATTATACTGCATCATTTTTGGCTGAAGAAATAACCAACCTTGCAAGAGACAAAGTCGATGTTTGGTTTTTAAAAGTCGATATGCCGCCGAAGAAAATTAAGGAACTAAAGATCTTGTTGTCGCCAGATGAAATTGCCAGCGCCGATCGATTTCATTTCATTCGGGACAGCCAACGATATATCGCTCAGCATGGAGTGCTTCGAATGCTCCTGGCCGGTTATGTGGGCTGCAGCCCCCGCGATGTGGATATCCGTCTTGGCATTGACGGAAAACCTTATCTGACCGGCCAGGACAACGATGGGGTGATACATTTCAGCGCCTCCCGTTCTGATGTGTTTGTGGTTTTTGCTTTTAATCGAATTGGTGAAACAGGGGTCGATATTGAACGAATACGCCCCATACCAGATATGTTAGAAATAGTCGCGCGACATTTCACGATTCGTGAAGAAGAGGAAATTAATAGCTGTCCGGAGAGTGAACGGTTATCTTTGTTTTACAAATTTTGGACAAGGAAAGAGGCGGTTCTGAAAGCCCACGGGGATGGCCTTTTAAGACCGTTGGATAGCGTTTGTGTGGCTTCAAATGTTAAAGCTGGAGATCCTTGGAAGGTAAAAGTCTCCAAATATCTGGCGGAAAAGGATTTTTTGGTGACTGATGTTGAGGGCCCAACCGATTTCGCAGTCGCGGTAGCAGTGGCTGGTCAATTCTGCAAAATTATTAAGTACACTGTTGATAATTTAAGCCATATTAACCTTGGTTCAGGTCATAAAGGAGAAATTCTATGGACAACGTTTTCATTTCACAATTATTAGGGACGCCACCGCGCCAATCCCGTTTTACAGAGATACTGGATGGCCTAGTGCGTAGAACATTTCCATGGATCCGGATAGATTCTGTTTGGCGAAGTAAATGGAGAATGGGAAATATCGAGTTAAGAACGCATTTATTTCATATTTTGACTCAATTAATTACCTTTGAGGTCCCTGGTGATATCGTTGAAATTGGATGTAATAGTGGAGAATCAAGCGTAATTTTACAAAAAATAATCCAAGACATGGACCCCTCTAGACAATTGCACGTTTATGACAGCTTTCAAGGTGTTCCCAAGCCGTCTCATCACGACAAGGATGTTTATGCAATAGGAGACATGTCCGCTTCTGAAGAACAGTTTCGGAAAAACTTTGAAAGCGTAGGGTTACAATTACCAATCATCCACGCTGGATGGTTTGAAGAAACATTGACTTCGTCTCAACTTCCAGAGAAAATCGCTTTTGGATTTATTGACTGTGATCTTTATGATGCTTCTTTGTTGGCCTTAAATAAAATTTACCCATTGCTCTCTTTAAATGCAATATGTTTTTTTGGTGCCTATAGTGATCCTGAAAGTAATGCAGCAATAACAACGAAATCTTGTTTTAAATCTCCTGGAATTAAACGAGCATGTGATGAATTTTTTAGGGACAAGCCCGAAAAAATTAGTCTTTTACTTACGGGGACTCATACATCAGGATATTTCAGAAAATCTATTTAACTAACTGAATTGTAAGAATTTGATAAAATCTTTGTGGAAAAGGCGTTAAATGAAAGATAACCACAAATCGATCGCGACTATCAATTCAAATTTATTCCGTTTCACACCTTACCAGCACCGTGAATGGGTTCTTTGGCGAATGGCGGATGAACGTAATTTCCGCGTCGTCTCGGCTGCATGTAAACTTGCTGGACCCGTTGATGAAAAAATTTTAGAGGAAAGACTAAAAAAAGCGATGAAATGCCATCTGGCATTGCAGCTCATCTTTAATACTGAAAAACCAGAGGCTACGATTATTTCGGAAATAAATGTTCCGATCGTAACCAAATACGCACGCATAAACGAAGATCTTGCTAAAGCAGCTTCTAGGATTTTTTGTGAGATAGTCACAAAACCATTTCCCATATCTTCATCAGTGTTGCCTCTTCGGACAGTTTTAATACGTGCAGATTTCAATAAGGCAAATGATTGTGCCCTTCTGGTAATAGCTCATCCAATTATTGCCGATGAGAAATCACTGGAATGTTTACTTAGAGAAATAGAAACTGATGAGATTCCTGAGGCGACTGATGATATCTTTTTAAAGTGGGACGAAAATTCTTTTGCCTCTCATAAGGAGGGAGTCTATAATCAGAAACTGGAATCCTATAAACAACTCCTTAAAGGCTCGTTATTCGACTTGGATATGCCTACCGACCGGGCGAGGCCTGCTGTCTATTGTAGTAAAGGTAGGTTTTTCAAGATTACTGTACCCGAACAGGTAAAAGAAATTGCTGAACAGCTCTCCACGATTCATAATTTTACAAAAGATGCAATTGTGATCGCCGCACTGGGTTGTTATATCTGCCGGTTAAGCAGGCAGCAAGATATTGTTATCGGCCTTGTAGTAGATCTTCGCATGCCCGGTTCAGATACGTCTATTGGCTCTTTTGAAAATACAGCTATACTAAGGATACGAATAGAGGATAAAATAACAGGACTGGAACTTATCCGCCAGGTCCAGGAAAGCCTAACTACACTTAAATCGCTTAGGGATTTACCCTTCGAAGCTTTGACTGAAACCTTCAATCCTGATCGTGATGCAAGCCGTACACCTATATTTCAATTATGCTTTGCGCACCGTAATTACGATGGTTATAAAAATTTAATTCCAATGCAGGCCGGTCGCCTCCGGTCAGATCTCGATATAGTCCTGGAGCAAGCAGAAGGGAATGATGTTCTACGGATAGGTTACCGATACGATCTCTACAGACGTGATACGATTGAGAACATGGCCGGGCATATTATCAAATTAATCATGACAATATCTGAAAAGCCTGATGAACCCGTTCAGTCATATCAGATCGGTAGATCCAATGAACATGCTTGGGTGTTATCGGCACTTGGCGTCCAAAATACCTATCCTTGTGAAACTCCGATCCACAAATTGGTAGCTGCCGCTGCTTCGCGTAATCCTGAAAAAATTGCCGTTTGCTCGGAAGATACACAGATTTCATATGAACTATTAAATCGCAGGGCAAATCAACTTGCACATCGACTTCGCAGTTTGGGAGTTGGCCCTGATGTTCCGGTAGCCGTATGTATGGACAGGTCAGCAGAACTTATCATAGCGCTGCTTGCTATCCTAAAGGCCGGAGGTGCTTATGTGCCTATAGAGCCAGCCAACCCATCGGAACGCATCGAGTTCGTTTTGGCAGATTCCAAGGCGCAATTCTTACTGACAGAGTCCGATCAGAAGAGCAAAGTGGCCGGGGCTTCAATTCAGACTATTATGTTAGAACCTGGTGGGGCTGCTTTCGCCTCTGAACCAGTCGCCAATCCGGTAGAAGTGGTCGGCCCTGAGAACCTTGCTTATATTATCTATACGTCAGGATCGACCGGTCGACCCAAAGGTGTTTTGATCGAACACCGCAATGTGGTTCGGCTCTTCCGGGCGACCGAGGAATGGTTTCATTTCAGTGAAAACGATGTCTGGACGATGTTCCATTCCGTGGCCTTCGATTTTTCGGTTTGGGAGATATGGGGTGCTCTAATCCATGGCGGCCGCCTTGTTGTTGTTCCTTATCTCACCAGTCGGTCACCCCTGAATTTTTATGAGCTTCTTGTTAACGAGAAGGTGACAGTTTTGAACCAGACCCCCTCAGCTTTCAACCTGGTTATCCAGGCTGAAGTTGAGGGTGATAGCCGAAAGCTGGCGCTACGCCATATAATCTTTGGTGGAGAGGCGCTCGAATTAGAAAGCTTGCGACCTTGGTTTGAGCGGCACGGTGATCAATTCCCACGCCTGGCCAACATGTACGGCATCACCGAGACATGCGTACACGTGACATACAGACCCCTATCGATGACAGATTTAGACTCAGGACTTGGAAGCAGTGTCATCGGGTTGCCAATTCCGGACCTATCCACATACGTTGTGGATGAGAACCTTCAGCTTCTTCCGCCAGGTGTTCCAGGCGAGCTTGTCGTTGGAGGAGCAGGGCTTGCGCGTGGTTATCATGATCGTCCTGAACTTACAGCTGAACGCTTTGTCCCCGACCCATTTTCGCAGCAGCCAGATGCTATGTTTTATCGAAGTGGTGACCTTGTCAGGATATTGCCGACCGGAGAGCTTGACTATCTTGGGCGTATCGACCAGCAGGTTCAAATCCGAGGTTTTCGTATCGAAACGGGTGAAATCGAATCTGTGATAAGACGAAGCGGCTTTGTTCAAGATGTGGTTGTAGTTCCCTGGCAGCGTGAGTCAAATGAAACGCTGCTTGTCGCCTATGTTGTCTCCGACAGAACGGATGGCGAGCTTCGTGTGGTGGCGCGTGAGAGTTTACCGGAGTATATGGTTCCGGACCACTTTGTAACTGTTCCAAATATTCCAATGACAACCAACGGCAAGGTTGACCGTAAAGCGCTGCCGGCTCCACAATCTGGAAGCCATTGCTCATCGGCTGATGTAGTAGCTCCAACCGGCGAGCTCGAGCTGGTGATTTCTGAAATATGGGGCGAAGTATTGGGTACAGATAAAATTAGTGTAAACGATAGCTTCTTTGACATCGGTGGAACGAGCCTTGGTTTGGTCAGGGTTGCGACAAAACTGAGAGAATGTATAGAAATAGAGATTAGCGTAGTGGTGCTTTTCCAATACCCCACAGTGTCTTCGCTTGCAAAATACCTCGCCAAATACCATCTCAAACAGGAGCCGTCAGACATTCGTCCTAGTTATAAAGGATCTTCTGAAGCTGAAGATGAACCCATCGCTATTATCGGTATGGCTGGTCGATTTCCAGGTGCTGAAAATATTGAAGCGCTTTGGACTCTACTAAGGGACGGTAAAGAGGCCATCTCCTTTTTCGAGGAGAGCGAGCTTGACCCAACCTTAGATCCTTCATTGGTTTCTCGTCCTGATTATGTAAGAGCAAGAGGTGTGCTCCGCGATGCGGACTTTTTTGATGCAGGCTTTTTTGGTATGAACCCAGGTGAGGCGGAGGTAACGGACCCTCAACATCGGGTGCTGATGGAGGTTGCCTGGGAGGCGTTAGAACATGCCGGCATTGATCCAACCTCTTTTCCAGGTCTTATAGCCACATACGCTGGTGTATACAATAATAGCTATTATACAGAGAACGTTTTAAAGCGTCTGGATGTTGTAGACAAAGTTGGCCTCTTTCAAGCTATGATTGGCAATGAAAAGGATTTTGTTGCCCCACGAATTTCCCACCGCTTGGGTTTAAACGGCCCTGCAATCAGCATCCAGACAGCCTGTTCAACTTCTTTGGTCGCAGTCTCGCAGGCATTCTTCGCACTCCGGACAGGTCAATGTGATCTGGCGCTTGCCGGTGCCGCTGCAGTTACCTGCCCACAGATGAGTGGCTACATTTATCAGGAAGACGGTATGCTTAGCGCTGACGGACATACTCGCCCTTTTGATGCACAGGCGACTGGTACTGTTTTTAGCGACGGAGCTGCGATGGTGGCCTTACGCCCACTTTCGAAAGCTATCGAATCGGGAGATTCGATATATGCGATCATTCGCGGAGCGGCAACCAACAATGACGGCGGTCAAAGGATGAGTTTTAGCGCACCAACGGTTAAATGGCAGGCCGAAGTCATTACCAGAGCTTTATCAGTTGCTGGTGTGAATCCAGAGACCATTGGGTATATAGAAGCTCACGGTACGGCAACACCGTTGGGAGATCCAATCGAATTTTCCGGCCTCAGGCAGGCATTTGGCCAGTGGACTAATAGGGAGGGATACTGTGCCCTTGGTTCGATAAAGTCAAACATTGGTCACCTGACGGCACCATCGGGGGTTGCGGGTTTGATTAAAACGGTTCTCTCGCTTGAACGAGAATTAATACCAGCGAGTTTAGGATTCTCGCAGCCAAACCCGGAAATTACCTTTAAGAATAGCCCTTTCTTTGTTACTTCAGAATCCATGCCCTGGCCGAGGCAACCGGGCAAGCCAAGAATTGCTGGTGTCAGCAGCTTTGGTGTTGGTGGAACAAACGCACACGTCGTAGTGGAAGAGGCGCCGGCACTCCCTCCAAGCGGGCCATCCCGTTCGCATCAACTTTTGGTGTTATCCGCAAAAACAGATACTGCTTTAGAGAAGATTACCGAGAACCTTGCTTTCTACCTTGAGAAAAAACCTGAAACAAACCTGGCTGATACTGCCTTTACTTTGCAAAACGGGCGCAAGGTATTTCCATACCGTCGGATGCTTGTTGCGTCCAGTGCGGCGGAAGCTATGGAGCGGCTGAAGGCTCTCGACCCTAAATACGCTGTTTCGGGTTCGGTCATGAATGGGGAGCCATCGGTTACCTTCATGTTCCCAGGCCAAGGAGCCCAGCATCTCAATATGGGGCGAAATCTTTACCAGGAAGAAGCTGTTTTCCGTAATGAGCTCGACCGGTGTGCAAAGATTCTCAAACTACACCTTGATTTGGACTTGCGCACGGTGCTTTATCCTGAAAGTTCAGAGCCCGAGTCGGCTGATCGGCTAATCAACGATACCTGGCTCTCCCAGCCTGCCATCTTTGTCATCGAATATGCCCTGGCCCGGCTTTGGATGAGCTGGGGTATTCAACCGGCAGTGATGGTCGGGCACAGCATTGGTGAATATGTTGCGGCGGTCATAGCCGAGACATTTTCACTGGAAGACGCTCTCAGCCTTTTATCGGTGCGTGCCCGTCTAATGCAAAATCTGCCCCCCGGCTCGATGCTCTCGGTCCGACTTAGTGTTGATAAAGTTGAACCGATTCTGCCCGACGGGATATCCATAGCCGCTGTCAACAGTCAAGCACTCTGTGTGATTTCAGGACAGACCGATAATTTACAGGCCTTAAAGCTGGAGCTCGATGCCAAGGGCGTAGCCAACAAATTCCTGCACACCTCTCATGCATTTCATTCGGCAATGATGGATCCAATGCTTTCTGAGTTCGCTACTGTCGCCAGGCAGATACCCTTCCAACCACCGAAAATACCGTGGTTGTCCACGTGCACTGGCCAATGGATGACCCCAGCTGACCTTGTGGACGGAGACTATTGGGTGCGACAGGTACGGCAAGCAGTACGTTTCGCCGATGCTCTCACGCATGTCATTGGGCAAGAAAACCAAATTTTACTGGAGGTTGGTCCTGGCCAAACGCTAAGCCAGCTGGCACAGCAGCATAAAAAAAAAGCGGCCGGAACTGTAATAATGCCAAGTTTTGGCCCCGTCGGCGAGTCGGAGCAGGACCTGCCCTCGATGCTGTTAGCTCTTGGGCGGCTATGGATTGCCGGTACCGGTATTAGCTGGAATAGATTCTCATCAGGTGAACAGCGCAGAAGGGTACCGTTACCTTCCTACCCGTTTGAGCGAAAGTCTTATTGGATTCAACCTCCAAAGGTTGATGCAAAGGTGGATAGAATAAAAGCTTTTGAATTTGATGATCACAAACAAGATAGGCTGAAAATAAAAAAGCAAGAGGACGTCTTAAAACCACAAAAACTGGATCCGAAAATGAAAAGGCAATCTGCTGGAAAACATGAAAGAGATACTTGGATTACTGGGAAGCTGTTAGACCTTTTTGAAGAAATATCCGGAGAAGAAATAGACAAGGATCAATTCACACTTTCTTTTCTTGAGTTGGGCTTTGATTCGCTACTGCTAACACAAATCAGCACGGCAATAAAAAATACCTTTCAAATTGAAGTGACCTTCAGAAAATTACTGGAAGAACTGACCAATTTTGATCTATTGATTTCTTATTTATCTAACCAGGTGAGTGATGAAATTTTGCCATCGGAGTTGATTTCTACAGTTTCGCTCGAAACAGAGACCAGTTCTAACTTAGATCAATCTATGCAACAATTAAATTTACAAAAAAGAGTATTGTCTGATCCCTCCGTTGTCTCAGTTTCAGTTGGTGAAGATATAAACGTATTGTTTTCACGTCAACTTGCAGTGATCGAAAACCAGTTGGATTTGATTAAGCGATTTCCGAAACCGGATAGCGCGAAACGACTTGACTCCTCTGACCAGATTAAGCAAAAGTCATCGGGTACCAACGTCGAGGTGAAACAGCAGCTGACATCCGCAGTGGGTTCCAAGGGTTTAGATGAAGGAAGTGACTCAAAATTTGTAGGACCACAAACCAGAATACAAAAATCATCAAGCGCTCTGACAGTACACCAAAAGGAATTTATAGAGAGACTTATCAATCGCTATGTTAAAAAAACTAAACGTTCAAAAGTGTACACTGCCAAGCACCGACCTCATCTATCTGATCCGCGAGTTGTATCAGGCTTTAGCCCCATATTGAAAGAAATGGTTTATCCTATCGTTACCAGACGTTCCAAAGGTTCCCATTTGTGGGATATTGATGATAACGAATATGTAGATTGGCTCAATGGCTTCGGCTCTAATTTTTTTGGATATTCTGCACCATTCATCGTTGAGGCTGTTAAAAAACAAATAAATAAGGGTATAGAAATAGGCCCCCAGCACGAGCTAGTCGGCGAGGTTGCCGATATTGTTTGCCAAGTAACAAATTCAGAACGCGCTGCTTTCTGTAATACTGGCTCCGAAGCTGTATTGGGCGCATTACGAATTGCCCGCACCGTTACGGGTAGAAACACAGTTGTGATGTTTTCAGGCGCCTACCATGGTATTTTTAATGAAGTTATCAATAGAGGCACCAAAAAATATACAACATTACCCGCAGCGCCGGGTATTACAAGAGATTCTGTTAAAAATATGTTGGTCCTAGATTATGATAATCCTGAATCCCTTAATGTATTGCGAAAAAGAGGAAAAGATATTGCTGCCATTTTGGTTGAACCGGTTCAGAGCCGAGCGCCAGAAATTCAGCCAAGGATGTTTTTAGCGGAACTGAGGAAAATAGCAGATGAGAATGATGCCGCATTGATTTTTGACGAAATTGTGACAGGTTTTAGGACATGTCTGGGAGGGGCACAGGAATATTTTGATGTCCGGGCAGATATTGCAACATACGGAAAAGTAATCGGTGGCGGGTGGCCAATCGGAGTCATAGCCGGAAGAAAACGCTATATGGATGCACTGGATGGAGGAAGTTGGCAATATGGTGACAATTCGATACCTGAAGTTGGGGTTACCTATTTTGCCGGAACATTTGTTAGGCATCCACCTGCATTGGCAGCTGCAAAAGCAGCGCTTACCTATCTAATAGATAAAGGTCCTGGATTGCAGGAAAAATTAAATCTGCGATGTACGCAAATGGTGGATCGTCTCAATTTGAACCTGTCAATTTTGGGCGCACCTGTACAGATACGTCAATTTGCCAGTATTATGAAGATAGAGTTTACCGAAGACGTTCAATATGGGGATCTCTTATTCTACCTATTAAGAGAGAAAAATGTTCATGTCTGGCATCATCGCCCCTGTTTCTTGACCATCGCTCACTCTGGTGATGACATAGATTATATTGTAGAAGCATTTTTGAAAAGCGTAAAAGAAATGCAGCAAGCTCAATTCCTTCCAAAATTTATCAAAGATATTGAGAATGCTTTTAGTGTCGAAAAAACAAATACCGATAAACCACCAATTCTTGGAGCAAGACTTGGAAAAGACCGGGAGGGCAATCCTGCTTGGTTCATTAACGATCCGGAACGGCCTGGGAAATACTTACAAATGGGGGTGCAAGATTAATGAATACCGAGAAAATGATTTCTGGAGAAAAGTTTTTCCGCCCGGTCGATTTTGACCCCTTCGCTGATGGTGAGGTCATGCTCACTGTCCCCTCAACTGAAGCGCAAAAAGAGATATGGCTCTCTACTCAATTTGGCCTTGGGGCAAACTGTGCGTTCAACGAGTCGATGTCTTTCAGGATTGTTGGCCCGCTCGATACCGTTATATTTCGTGAATGCCTTTTGGAAGTAATTCAAAGACACGAGGCCTTGCGGACAACATTGAGCTCGGACGGGACAACGTTGAGCATCGCTAATGAAATCAGGCTTACTATCCCTATTATTGATATCTCCATGGCGTCGGATAAAGGGAAGGTCAAACTTGACGCATTAATTGCCGAAGAGGTAACAAAACCATTTGACCTAACACACGGCCCCCTGGTGCGCGTAAAAATTGTCATATTGGGCGAAGAGCGGTATCACGTTCTATTTACTGCGCATCATATTATTTGCGACGGCTGGTCGATAGCCATTATTATCCAGGATCTAAAAGGCTTATATGCCGCCAGAATAGCGTGTTGCGAACCCAACCTTCCGGAACCATTTTTGTTTAGTCAATATGCAATTGATGAAAATGAACATGTAAGTCATGATTTCATAGATGAGCCTGAGCGCTTTTGGATTGATTTGTATGCGGGGGAAGCCCCTCTAATGGATATCCCAACCGACCGGCCTCGGCCGGTGATGCGGACATTCAATGCAGATCGCGTCGATTATTCCATCGATACAGAGATTGTTGAAGGTATCAAAAAGACCGGTGCGAA
The DNA here is from genome assembly GCA_029938515.1 of Desulfobacterales bacterium. GTDB lineage: Bacteria > Desulfobacterota > Desulfobacteria > Desulfobacterales > QNYZ01 > QNYZ01. The sequence goes on from JAOZUU010000014.1 coordinate 10,653, forward strand.
ATACGGCTGTACTTTTATAACCATTCTTGTTGCTGCATTCAAATCCTATCTGTTTAGACTCACTTCACAGAACGATATCATTTTAGGGATACCGGCTGCCGGGCAACTGGCAACAGGTAAGAATAATCTCGTGGGCCATTGCGTGAATTTGCTGCCGCTTATCAGTCAGCTGAAGGGGACTGACAGGTTCTGTGATTACCTTAAGGATATTCGCAATTTGATGTTCGATGCGAACCAGTACCAGCAATATACATTCGGGACTTTGATCAAGAAACTGAAAATACATAGAGACCCTAGTCGGATACCTTTGGTTCCGATTATTTTTAATATCGACCAGATGACAAAAGAGGATGAATTGGCAATTGAAGGTATTGATTTTGATGTGTTCACCAACCATCGGAAATTCGAAAATTTTGAATTGTATCTGAATTTGACCTCATCCGCAAAAGGGCACGATGTTGTCATCGAATGCACTTATAATGAAAATCTATTTAATAAGGAGACAATTCGTTCCCGGTTGGCCGAATTCGAAGCCTTGCTCGCCTCGGTCGCCAGATCTCCGGAACAGCGGTTGTCTGAAATTTCTTTGTTGCCGGAGGGGGAACGCCACCGCCTTCTTGTTGAATTCAACAACACGGCGATGGATTATTCGCAGGACAAGTGTTTTCATCAATTATTCGAGGAGCAGGTGCAGTTGAACCCGGATAAGGTCGCTGTGGCGTTTGAAGGGGACTCGATTAGCTACGCCACCTTGAATAGCAAGAGCAATCAACTGGCCCATTATCTGATCGACGCAGGTGTGGGACCAGGTGTGTTAGTGGGATTGTTTGTGGACCGCTCCATTGAGATGATGATCGGTTTGCTGGGCATTTTGAAAGCCGGGGGGGCCTATGTGCCGCTGGATCCGGATTATCCAAAGGAGCGCCTGTCCTATATGCTTGGTGAATCCGGATCGCCTGTGTTGATCACCCAGGAGAAATTCAAAGCTGATCTTCCTGAATCGGATGCCCAAGTCATTTTTGTTGATTCGGATTGGAGCCGCATTGGCCAAGAGAGCAGCGAAAACCCGGCCTATAAAGGCGAGGCAAAAAGACCGGGGCCGGAGAATTTATCCTATGTCATTTTTACATCCGGTTCAACCGGTAAGCCCAAAGGGGTGCAGATCCCTCATCGTGCGGTGACTAATTTTCTGACTACCATGAGCCGGGAACCGGGCATGACGTCGGACGATACCCTGCTGGCGGTAACAACTCTGTCTTTTGACATTCATGTGTTAGAGCTTTACATGCCCTTGATCGTCGGCGCCAAGGTGGTGGTTGCCAGCCGGGAGGTTTCGGCTGACGGAATGCAACTATCCGAGCTGTTAGAAGAAAGCGGTACCACCATCATGCAGGCCACGCCCAGTACTTGGCGGTTGATGATTGCCGCCGGTTGGGGAGGCTCTGAAAAATTAAAGATCCTTTGCGGCGGTGAAGCCTTCCCCAAAGATCTGGTCGGAGAATTGATAGAGCGGTCGGGGAGCGTATGGAACATGTATGGGCCCACGGAAACCACAGTCTGGTCCACCTGCCATCAGTTGACAAGTGCCGATGGCCCCATTTTTGTTGGCAGCCCTATCGGCAACACCCAGACCTATGTGCTAGATGCAAATATGCAACTGGTGCCCATCGGTGTATCGGGAGAGCTGTATATAGGCGGTGACGGCGTTACCCACGGATATCTCAATCGTCCGGATTTGACCAGCAAGGCATTTATACCCGATCCGTTTTCCGGAAAACCGAACACCTTTATTTATAAAACCGGTGACTTGGTGAAGTACCATTCAAACGGTGCTATCGAGTATCTCAACCGGTTGGACAATCAGGTCAAGGTCCGAGGCTTTCGTATCGAGTTAGGTGAAATCGAAACGATTTTAGGGACTCACCCCGCAATCAAGCAGGCGATTGCCGGCATTAAGGAATTCGGTCCTGGCGATCAGCGTCTGATCGGTTATTATGAGTGCAAGGGAGAACACTCCGTTGAAGTTGGAGATCTTCGAAGCCATCTGAGAAAAACACTGCCTGATTATTTATTGCCACAGCATTTTATGGAAATGGAATCGTTTCCTTTGACTCCGGCAGGAAAAATAGATCGTAAATCGATGCCCATGCCTGATGAATTTCAGAGGGGTGCCGTGGAGACTTATGTTCCGCCGGGTACATCGGTGGAAAAAGAAATTGCCCAGATATGGAGTGAGGTCTTGAAAATTGAGAGATTGGGGGTCCGGGATAATTTTTTCGACATCGGCGGGCATTCACTATTGGGTATGCAGGTGGTCAACCGGTTACGAAAACTCTATCAGATTAAGTTTTCAATAGCTGTGATTTTCGAAGCACCGACGATAGAATTGATAGGCCGTCTGATCGAAAACAGGCTGGCGGAAACAAACATGGCGGAGAATGTCGATAATAAGCTCATCTCAAATGATCGTGAGGTTTTTGAGATTTGAGACCGATTGAACTTATCGCGCAACTCAAGAGCCGGGGCGCCAGATTATATGTAAAGGGTGGAAAACTGCTTTGCGATGCACCCAAACATTCAATTGAGCCCGAGTTGCTGAAAGCGATCAAGGCCAATAAAGCCGCGTTGATTGCTCTGGTCACTGAAGATAGTCATGGTGATGGGGGGAATGATGAGCCTGAATTCAAGGCTATCAAAAGGGAAAAATCGTATCCCCTTTCCTTTGCCCAGAAACGCATGATGGTCTTGCATTCTATGCAGGCAGACCAAGGCGTTTTCAACATATCCCTCGCTTTCGAACTGAAAGGGAAACTGGATAGTGTCAAGCTAAAAATCGCGTTGAAAAAAGTAGCCGATCGTCACGAATTGCTGAGAACGCGTTTTACGCGGATAATCGACGAACCTGTTCAGGAGATTCTACATGAAACGGCGTTGAATGCCATCCAGATCGATTTGCGCCATGCAGAAGGGGGAGACAGTGAGGGGTTTCCCCTGGATATTCTCAGGCAAGAGCATAAACGGCCATTCGATGTTAGCCAGGCGCAGTTGTTCCAGGCGGTTCTCGTTCGCAGGGCCCATGACGATTATATTTTATTGTTGGTATCCCACTACCTTATTGCCGATGAAGCATCGATGGCGTTCATCGCGAAAGAGATCGGTGATTACTACAATGAAAAACCGGGAGACGAGACCTGTGCGGATAAGCGCCAATTCCAATACGTCGATTATGTTTCCTGGGAGCATGCTTTTTTAAAAAGCCCAGCAGGTAAAAATCAATTGCGGTTCTGGTTGGATCGTTTTAAAAACTACACACATACTCAACAGCAAAAAAGGGAAGCCGCCAGCAAATTTAGCCGCATGTTCGATGGCGTTAGTACGAATTTTGAACTTTCATCGGCATTGACTTCTGCTTTAGAAAGAATATCCCGGGAGAACCAGGTATCGTTGTTCATGGCGACCTATGCAGTTTTCACTATTCTAATTGCCAACCTTTACGAAAGGAATGTATTTTTTTGTGGATCGCCAATCGTGAATCGCTCGAGAATGGAACTTGAGAATATGGTTGGGTATTTTGCGAATACATTGGTTCTCAAAAGCGATTTGTCCGATAGCCAGACCTTTGTGGAACTTTTGAACGTAGTGAGATCTGAGGTTATGACGACTTTTTCCAATGGAGATATCCCCTTCGAATATGCTTTGGAAAAAGCAGGAGTGAATGCTTATCCATTCACACGATTTATGTTTACCTACACAGAAGATAATTTTGATCCCCCTCAGTTTGATCATTTATCGACACGTATTCTAAAAGTAGAAGAAAATGCCGCAATGAACGTTGTTACCGAGCTTTCATTTTTTATTCGTAAGGTAGAAAACCAACTTTTTTGTTCTTTTCTTTACGCACGAGAGCGGTTTAAACCGGCCACGATCAAAGACTTGGTGCATGATTTCGAAGGGATTGCCGAAGCTATTGTGAAATCTCCACAGTCGACAGTCGCCTATCTGAAAGAGATCTGTAAGGCTAATAAATCGGAATTGGTGGCATTTAATAAACGATTAGCACTTGACCAAGTAAGACCGCACAATCCAGATCCCTCTGCACACAAATCCACTGGTAATGAAATAGAGAAAAAGTTGATAAGCATTTGGGAGGATATATTAAATGTTGATAAAGTCATCACCACAGACAACTTTTTCTCGTTGGGAGGAAGCTCATTTCAGGCCGTAAAGATGTTTTCTGCAATAGATCGTAAAGTCGGAGTCAACCTGCCTATCTCCACT
>JAOZUU010000322.1:0-1119 GCA_029938515.1 Desulfobacterales bacterium
CTCGCCCCTGAAAAAACACGACGCCTTGTATATGGACCTTTTTACTTAGCCATCAATGTTACTTTTTACGAGTTCATCATGCATGAATTGATATTAGGGACTTATGTAAAGACCCATCCGGTAAATGTCAACGACAGTCGCCGATTATAAAAGCCAAGACAATCGACCAATGATAATCGAAGAAGCACAAAAGGTTTTGAAAATAGAGGCTGAGGGTATTGAGAGCCTCATCGAACGCGTGAACCACGACTTTGAAAAAATGGTGAAGCGTATTTATCAGTCTCCCGGCCGATTGATCGTCAGTGGGATCGGTAAATCCGGTATCGTGGGGCGCAAAATCGTTGCCACTTTGAACAGTACCGGCACCCGATCCCTGTTTCTTCATCCGGTGGAAGCCATGCACGGTGACCTCGGCCAGGTGGGACCGGATGATATTTTTCTGGCCCTGTCCTATAGCGGCGAAACCGATGAACTGAATATTCTGTTACCGAGCATCCGCCATATGGGATGTACGATTATCGCCTTCACCGGCCACCCCAAAGACTCGACGCTGGCCCAATCCAGTGATATCGTCATTGATGTCAGTGTCCCCAGGGAAGCTTGTCCCCTGGGGCTGGCCCCTACCACCAGTACCACCGCCATGCTCGCCATGGGAGATGCAATGGCCGTGGTGCTTATAAACAAACACCATTTCAACGCCCGTGATTTTAAAAAAATCCATCCGGGCGGCCATTTGGGGCAACGGTTATCCGGCCGCATCGGCGATATCATGCTCACCGGGCAACGGATACCCACCGTATTGATGGGAACAAAAATGATCGACGCCATCCAGCGCATGGACGAAGGGGGTCTAGGTGTGATTCTGGTCACTTCCAAAGATCTAAGGCTTGCCGGAATCATCACCGATGGAGATATCCGCCATATGCTGGCTGAAAAAATCAATGTCGACGACATGCGGATAGATAAAATAATGACCCCGAATCCCCATTCGATACGCCCGGAAACACCGGCCTATGACGCCTTGTACCTCATGGAATCCAATCAAATCACGGTGTTGCCCATTGTGGACGAAAATAGAAAAATACAGGGGGTTGTTCACCTCCACAATATCCTGGGCAA
>JAOZUU010000322.1:1219-4253 GCA_029938515.1 Desulfobacterales bacterium
AAGCTTTATAACGGATGACGACCGGGTGCTCATCGATATCGATTCCACCCGGATCGCGGATGCCTGTCGGAGAGAAAAATCCCTGCCGGCACTTGAGTGCGCCGGTCCCAGGCGTCAAATCTACTTCGACCCCTGTAAAATTCGGTGTGCCCTGGTGACCTGCGGCGGCATATGTCCCGGGTTGAATGCCATTATCCGTTCCGTCGTGCTGGAATTATTTTATGGTTACGGCGTTCGACACATTAACGGTATCCGTTACGGTCTGCAGGGATTTATTGCAAAATACCGGCATGATGTCATGGCACTTTCCCCGAACGTAGTGGCCAATATCATGAAAAGAGGGGGCACTATTCTCGGTTCGTCCCGGGGCGAACAGGATGTGGACGCCATTGTCGATTGTCTGGAGCGGCTGGGGATCGGGGCCCTGTTCATGATTGGTGGAGAAGGGACTTTGATGGCCGCCACGCAAATCGCCGATACCATTTTATCCCGCCAGCTGAAAATCAGTGTCATCGGCATCCCCAAAACCATCGACAACGACATTCACATGGTTTCCCGCTCGTTCGGATTTGACACGGCGGTCGACGTGGCCACCCAGTCCATCCGCGCCGCGCATAATGAAGCCGTCGGATATCCCAACGGCATCGGACTCATTAAACTGATGGGCCGCTATTCCGGCTTCATCGCCGCCACGGCCACCCTGGCTGAACAGGACGTCAATTTCGTACTGATTCCCGAGGTTGATTTTGATCTGGATGGCCCCTCGGGATTGCTTAACAATCTGGAAAAACGATTAAAACAAAGAGGGCATGCCGTCATCGTGGCCGCTGAAGGGGCCGGCCAAAAGCTCTTCAGCGACAAAATAACGCAAAAAGATGAATCAGGCAACATCCGGCTTCAGGACATCGGTCACTTTTTAAAAAATGAAATTGCTGCTTATTTTGAAAAGAAACAGATCGATATTACCATCAAATATATCGATCCCAGCTATATTATCCGCAGCCTGCCGGCCAATGCCAACGACCAGGTATTCTGCAACTTTCTGGGTCGCAACGCAGTTCACGCCGCCATGGCCGGTAAAACCAAAGTATTGGTGGGTCACTGGAACGGCCACTTTGTCCATATTCCCATGATCCTGTCGGCGGGCAAGCATAAACAGGTGGACTCAAAAGGCGAGTTGTGGCGCGGCGTGCTGGCTGCTACCGGACAAGGACTACTCCTGAATTCGTGAAGGCTCACGGATTCAGACTGTTGAAAAAAGCTGAGAAGCCAAGAACACCCTTGTAGCCTCTTGGCCCCCCAGCCTCCTAACTTCATCGCTTCACAGCCTTATAGCATTGCAGTCTCATTGCTCCAACTCGAAAAACTGGTCCCCTTTTATACTGATAAGGTGAAGCCTTTTTTCCACATCCCCATCGGGCCGGAAGGAGGTGATACCGGTCACCCCCGGATACTCCGACAGCTGAAGCAGCTCATCCCGGATCAAACTGCGATACGACGTTTCGGATCGGGTGATGATTTCAAAGAGGATTTTGGCCGTATCATAGGCGACTGCTTCCAGAAAACCCGGTTTATTTCCAAAAACAGCCGTAAATTCATCAACAAACCAAACCACACGCCATGATGATGCCTCGGGAAAAAATCCCACCGGGAAAATGCTTCCCTGAAGAAATTGCCGTGCCATTTCAACAAGCCGTTGCGAATACCAAAGATTGGTTCCCAAAAGGTAGACTTCCTCGATATCGTGATAGGCAATCTGGGGGATCAGCAACCCGACTTTTTCAGGTGCGTCAGGGATAAATATCGCCTCGAAATCGATGACCGGCCAGGCATCATCACCGTCAGGCGGTTCGTACCGCTCAATGAGTTTTTTAATGACATCGGCAAAATCGGTTTTTTCCGGATCGTACGCTTCCATCTTGGTCAACTCCCCGCCGTGGGCAAGGACCCGATCCCAGAATTGATGCATAAAGGTAATTCCGTATTTTTCGGAAGGGTAAAGAACGGCAAACCGGGTGATTCCCAGCGTTTGAACGGCATAATCCACGAGGGCTTCAGTTTGAACCCGGGGCGTAATGTAGTTTCGAAAAATATAATCACCCTTCTGGGGAATATTTTCCTTTTGAGTCAGCGCAATAAGGGGAATTCCGAGTTCCTGCGCCTTCTCCGCCACAGCTTCGGCGGTAACCATCGGTCCGATAACGGCCTTTACATCGGCATCGACCAGCTCCTGGAAAGCGGACAGGGCTTTTTCAGGATCGGCACCGGTATCCTTAACAATGATCCGTACCGATGGATCCAGACTGGCGGCGGAAAACTGGTGCAGGGCCAGCTCCACCCCATCCAGTGCACGCGATCCGAATTCACTGTAAGGACCACTTAAGGGAAAAAGGCAGCCGATAGTGTCACGACCAACGGCCATCTGCCGCAGGTCGGCGATGTTTTCACGCGCCATGAAAATCTGCGGGTGATCGGGATACATTTCAACAAACTCGGTAAACACGTCGAGCGCATCCAGATACTGTTCTTCGACCATTAACCGATTTCCCAGAAGAAATAAAAGTTCGCCCCTTGCTGGCCCTTGCGCCAAATCATCCAGAATCGATTTCAGATAGACCGTGTCCAGTCGATCGGCGGCTGTTCCCAGCTTCAAAGCGATGTCGTTCTTAAAATCTCCCTGGGCCAGATTATAGGCTTCGGCGTAGGCCCGTACCGCACTCAAATAGGCCGCCCCGAGCATGTGGGTTTCACCAAGAATCCAGTAGGTCCTGGCCCGGAGGGAATCTTCCTTAGCAATTAATAATGTACCCTCGGCCTGTTGAATCACCCGTTCATATTTGCGCTGCTCAAATAGAATTTCCAGAATCTTTTGATTGGCGTCGATCACCCAGGGGCTTTGCGGATATTCGCTGACAAGATAGCGAAAATCAATCAGCGCACGGTCTAAATCACCCCTAGTCTCGGCGATCACCCCTTTTTGCATGAGGACTTCGTCAATATTTTTCCCTTCCGGAAATCGCGCCAGATACTCCTC
>JAOZUU010000323.1 GCA_029938515.1 Desulfobacterales bacterium
CGGTGACATTCGTGATGGTGCCGGTAATCTCCTTGCCCACATCGTAACGCTCACTGATCGTACTCCAGGGATCAGGCTCAAGCTGCTTGATCCCCAGTGAAAACCGCTCCGCCGCCTTATTGATGTCAAGCACTTTGGCCTGGACCATGTCTCCCTTTTTGTAAAGCTCGGAAGGGTGTTTAATCCGTTTGACCCAGGAAATATCCGAAATATGAACCAATCCGTCGATACCCTCATCAATACCGACAAACATGCCAAAATCGGTAATGTTTTTAATCTTTCCCTCGATGATGGTGCCGATCGGATATTTTTCCGAAATCTCGTCCCATGGATTGGGAACCACCTGTTTTATGCCGAGCGAGATCCGCCGGTTTTTCGGTTTGATATCCAGCACCACCGCCTCGACCTCGTCTCCAACGGAAACCACCTTGGACGGGTGGCGAATTTTACGGGTCCAGGACATTTCCGATACATGAATCAGCCCCTCGATACCCTCTTCCAGTTCTACAAACGCACCGTAATCGGTCAAACTGACAACCCGACCGTTGACACGTGAGGTGATCGGGTATTTTTCTTCCGCCGATAACCACGGATCCGGCGTCAATTGTTTAATGCCAAGGGAAACTCTTTCTTTATCTAAATCGATATTCAGGATTTTAACGGTGATCCGATCGCCCACGGCAAAAAGATCGGACGGATGCTTCACACGCCCCCAGGACATATCGGTAATGTGGAGAAGGCCATCCACGCCGCCCAGGTCCACAAACACACCGTACTCGGTAATGTTTTTGACTTCCCCTTCCACTTCCTTGCCCTCGAAAATCGATGCCAGGGTGTCCGCCCGCTGGGATTCCCGTTCCGCCTCCAGGAGAACCCGCCGGGAGAGAACGATATTGCTTCTTTTACGATTAAACTTCAGCACTTTGAATTTGAAGGTGCCGCCAACGATATCGTCCAGATGACGCACAGGACGCAAATCCGCCTGGGAGCCGGGCAAAAAGGCCTGCACACCCACATCTACCGAAAACCCGCCTTTGACCCGACTGGAAATGACCCCCTCGATGGGTTCTTCTTCCTTGTAAGCCTGTTTGATGGCATCCCAGACCTTGACCTTTTCGGCCTTTTCCTTGGACAGGTTGACGACTTCGTTTTCATCATCCCAGAATTCAACCATGACTTCCACGGTGTCACCGATCACGGCATTTACATTACCCGCTTCATCGATAAATTCATCAATGCGGATTTGCCCTTCGGATTTGTAGCCGATATCGACAAGTATATGATTCTTATCGATGGAGATGATCCGGCCGGTAACGACCTGACCCTCTTCGAACTGCTTGAAGCTCTCCTCGTACATCTCCATCAGGGATTCCATGGTCTCGACCGGTTCCGGCTCGGATGGTTCGGACGATTCCGTGGGCGATGCTATTTCATCATTCAACGGGATGTCCGGTTCCGGCTCGGATGATTCGGACGATCCCACTGGTGGGGCCATCTCATCATTCGACGGGCTGTCCGGTTCCGACGCGGTTTCCATCCCCGAGGTAACGTCGAGGTCATTTGCCGGCCCTGCTTCAGTGTCCTGTGGCTTGTTTTCGTTCATTTGATTGGTTGACATGTTTTCACCTGCTTCGTTCATTGACTTAATCCCCCTTGGCAATATTTGTCTATGCACCATGTTCTCTGATAGCGCATAACCTTAATCAATAACAAAGTATAAATGGATATACAACTAAAAAATGGCGAATTGCTGCAAAATATTTTAATTACCGTGGAGGAAAAAAAAGAGGATTAACGCCGATCAAGTCATGCGACCTTTCAAGGCACGGCCCCTTGCCCTAAACGGTCGCTAACATGCGCTATCATCAGATCCACCACCTGAGGGATAGGCAGATCCGTTGTGTCCACATAAACGGCATCAGCAGAGGCCTTCAAAGGCGCCACGGTCCTCGAAGAATCGTTTTTATCCCTGCGCATCATATCCTCTTGGACCTGTTCTATTGTAACGTCATGGCCATGGGTCATCTCGCGATGCCTTCTTTCGGCCCGCACCTTTATATCGGCGTCCAGGAAAAATTTAACGTCCGCATCCGGGAAAACCACGGTTCCCATGTCCCGGCCTTCAAATACCGCCTGCCGATCGCGGCCAAGGTCCCGCTGTAATTTCAACAGATAGCGGCGAACCACCGGACGGGCGGAAACTGTCGAGGCGGCCATGGAGATATCCGGCGTCCGGATTTTCCCGCTAACATCGGCTTCGTTGACAAAGATATGCAACCCATCCTTTTCCCTGACCATGCGGATGGTTAGTGAACGGCACAGCCGATCCAGGGCGCCATCATCATCCAGCCCTATATTGGCATTAACAGCGGTATACGCAACACCCCGGTACAGGGCCCCGGTATCCACATAATCGAACCCCAGTCCCTCGGCCACCAAACGGCTCACCGTGGTCTTACCCGATCCGGCCGGCCCGTCGATGGTAACGATAAAAGATTCCCTAACGATTGCGCCATGATTTTTCATGAATCGACCCGCATCATCCTTTTGACCGAATTTTGTCAAGAGATTGGATAAATCGGTCGTTCTCTTCCGGTAAGCCGACATTCACGCGAATGTAACGGGGGTATCCATAAGCCGACATGGATCGAACAATCACCCCTTTGCGAAGCAACTGCTCGTAGATATCATCCGCGGACGTCTCCACATCAATGAGGAAAAAATTGGCCTGGGTGGGGAAATAACGAAAACCGAGATCATCCAGCGCGCCGGTTAGAAAAGCGAGTCCATCGCGGATCAGCCGCCGGGTTTTATCAATAAAATCGGTATCATCCAAAGCGGCGATGGCGGCGGCCTGGGCGGGGATACTCACATTAAACGGGATCCGGACCCGGTGGAGCATGGCGGCTGTTTGCGGGGCCATCAATCCATAGCCGATTCGTAGCCCGGCCAGCCCGTAAACCTTGGAAAATGTCCGCAAAGTCACCACCGCCCGATCACCGTGGATATACTCGATCCCCCGGGGACAATCATCTATGCGCACAAATTCCCCGTAGGCTTCATCCAGTACGATCACCAGGTCGGCCGGTATTTTTTCGAGGAAGGCATCAAAGGCTTTCCGGGAAACAACCGTACCAGTGGGATTGTTGGGATTACATAAAAAAACCATGCGACAGCGATCGGTAACTTGTGCCAGCATTGCTTCGAGGTCGATCGTCATATTTTTTAAAGGAACAAACCGGCACTCGGCCCCTGCCCAGCGGACGACCAGTTCATACATCAAAAAAGAGGGCTGCGGGATGATCGCCATATCACCGGGCTGAAGAAACGCCCGGGCGAGCATGGTCAGCACCTCATCCGACCCGTTACCCAACACAATGGCATCCGGACCCAAAGACAAGTGCGCCGCCAGCCGGTGAACCAATTCGTGCCCCCCATCATCGGGATAACGATGCAAGCCGTCCAGGGCTGATCGAATCGCAGCCACGGCCAGGGGCGACGGGCCCAGGGGATTTTCGTTGGACGCCAGCTTGATGGAGTGTCGAATACCGTATTCCCGTTCGAGCTCATCGATCGGTTTTCCCGGAATGTATGGTTTCAGCGAGCGGATATGTTCGGGAATGGTGAGTGACATGGGATTCAGATTTACAACCTCTCAACCGGGTTGAGCCGCTTTCGAGCCCGCTTCGATCGCTTTCATGTTGATCGGAATCAGTTTCTCTTTTTGGGCGAACTCTGCTTTGACACAGGCACGCAGCCGGTCGAGGCCGACAACCCCGGAACGGGCCACAAAGGACGCCAGGGCAACAATATTGGCCGCCCGGACATTCCCAATGGACTTGGCAATATCAACCACCGGTACGACCAGTTCATCCACATCATCGCGCCCCGAATCGATATCGATCAACGAGCTGTTGATAAAAATCACACCCCCGGATTTTACCATCGGCGCAAACTTCTCCAGGGACGGCCGGTTCATGGCCACCAGGTGCAAGGGGTTGCGGATAATTGGCGAGCCGATGGGCCGATCACTGATCACCACCATGCAATAGGCGGTACCTCCCCTCATTTCCGGCCCGTAAGAGGGAATCCAGGCCACTTCATGCCCCTCTTCCATGGCTGTATGGGCCAAAATTTTTCCAATCAACAGGATCCCCTGACCGCCGAATCCGGCAAACATGACTTCACTTTGCATTTATTCCTCCATTGGAGATTGGCGATTGATGATTT
>JAOZUU010000324.1 GCA_029938515.1 Desulfobacterales bacterium
CTGGCCTGCGGTACCGTCGGTCCCGGACGAATGCGTGCCCCGACCGAAATCGTTGAAAAGCTGATCGAGAGCCTGGCACCGGACGATCTCGAGGGGAAACGGTTTCTGGTAACCGCCGGTCCCACCCGGGAGCCCATTGATCCGGTCCGGTATATTTCCAACCCGTCTTCGGGAAAAATGGGATTCGCAATCGCCCGGGCTGCGCGGCAGCGGGGAGCGGAAGTCACCCTGGTCACCGGTCCCGTGACATTGCCTGACCCCATTGATGTCATGGTGATCCGGACCGGAACCGCCCGGGAAATGGCCGCTGCCGTGATGAGTCATTTTGACGACGTGGATGTCGTCGTGAAAACCGCCGCCGTATCCGACTACCGGCCGGAAAGTGCAGCGCGTCATAAAATAAAAAAGACCCGGGACGAAATGGCCCTGAATCTGATAAAAAATCAGGATATTCTAAAGGCCCTGGGCCGGAAAAAGAAGCGGCAGTTTTTAGTTGGATTTGCTGCTGAAACCGATGAGTTAAGAAAGAATGCCAAGAAAAAGCTTAAAGAAAAAAATCTTGATCTGCTTGTGGGTAATCTCATCGGTACCGCGGATGCCGGGTTCGAATCCGACAACAACACGGTCAGCCTGTTTTTCCGCAACGGTACCGTTGAATCATGGCCGGCGATGTCCAAGGGCAGGGTGGCCCATGCGCTTCTGGACCGTGTTGTCGGGATGATGGGCGCAACTGATGACGGCGATTCGACTGATAGAAACAATTGATGATCTTACGCGTACGCTTCGGTTTTTAAAACGGACGGGATGCCAGGGATTTAGCTGTTCCGAGGCAAGCTTGACGCGCCTCGATAATTGGGGGCAAGCCCGGTCATGGCCGGACAGGCAAACTCTGGCCGATATCCGGGCGGAACTGGGCAATTGCCGGCGATGCCGGCTGGCCAAAAGCCGCAGGCAAATTGTCTTCGGCGGGGGTGACCCCGGGGCCAGGCTTGTGTTTGTGGGTGAAGCCCCCGGTTATGAAGAAGATTTAAAGGGAGAACCTTTTATCGGGCCGGCCGGCCGGCTGCTGACGAAAATTATTCACGCCATTGATATGACCCGCGAGACGGTTTATATTCTGAATGTGATTAAATGCCGGCCACCGCAAAACCGGAACCCCCTTCCCGATGAAGTCGAGACCTGTGCACCGTTTATGATCAAACAGATCCGGTCCATTGCACCGGAATTTATCTGTACCCTGGGCAAGTTTGCCGCCCAGACCCTGCTTCAGACCGACCAGCCCATTTCTCGCCTGAGGGGACGATTTTACGACTACGAGGGGATTCAATTGATGCCGACCTTTCATCCGTCCTACCTGCTGCACAACCCCGGAAAAAAACGCGAGGTCTGGCAGGATATGCAAAAACTCATGGCTGTCATGAAAAAAGTGGATTAATGACTATCTGGCCACTCATCAGGAAGACAACGATCCTGGCCATCCAGCATCTATTGGCTCTGACGTTATTGGGGGTTGTGGGACTGGTTTCTCCGGCCACTGCGGAAGAAGAAGCCATTCCCGGCGGTGATATCTATCTGCTCACCGTATCATCGGCCATCAGCCCGGCAATAGTGGAATTTATCGGCGACGGCATATCAAAGGCCGATGCGGCCGATGCAGCGTGCCTTATTATCCGGCTGGACACCCCCGGCGGGCTGGCCGAGTCCATGCGCCACATTATCATGGACATTCTTTCCAGCCGGGTTCCCATTATCGTGTATGTGTCGCCTCCCGGTGCCCGGGCCGCATCGGCCGGGGTGATGATTACCATGGCGGCGGATATTGCCGCCATGGCGCCAGGCACCAATATCGGCGCGGCCCATCCGGTGGGGATTGGTGGGAAAGAAGTCGATGAGACCATGACCCGGAAAATCACCAATGATATGGTGGCCCATGCCCGCAGCGTGGCCGAAAAGCAGGGGCGTAATGCCGATTGGGTGGAAAAAGCCGTGCGGGAAAGTGTCTCGGTAACGGAGACCGAAGCCCTTGAAAAAAATATTATCGACGTTATCGCCCGGGACCTGGATGATCTCATCGAGCAAATAAATGGCCGCAAGATCAAGGGGAAAGGGACGCTGAGCCTCGATAATGCCCAGAGAATCACCATTATCGAAGGGTTTCGCACTCGAATTCTAAAAACCATCAGCGATCCCAATATTGCCTACATTCTCATGATGATCGGGCTGGCCGGGCTTTATTTCGAGCTGTCCCATCCGGGAGCGATTTTTCCCGGTGTCATCGGTGGAATTTCTCTGGTACTGGCCTTTTTTGCATTGCAGACCCTGCCGGTCAATTATGCCGGAATTTTGCTGATTGTTCTGGCCATGATTTTCTTCATCATGGAAATGAAAATTACCAGTTATGGGTTGTTGAGTGTGGCCGGTATCGCTTCCCTGCTGATGGGATCACTGATGTTGTTTGACACCAGGGAAGTGGCCATGCGGGTTTCCTGGCAGGTCCTTTTGCCCACACTATCCCTGGTGTCCGGATTCTTCGTGATTGCTGCCGGGCTGGTGTTTCGGGCCCAGAAATCACAACCCCGAACCGGATCCGATGGGCTGATCGGCGAAATCGGGGTGGTATCCCAAAAAATTGACCCTGAGGGAAAGGTGTTTGTGCACGGGGAATTGTGGCAGGCAAGTGCCAAAGAATCCTTGAATGAAGGCGAAAAAGTGCGGATCGTCGGTGTGAAGGATCTTGTCGTGGAAGTTGAACCGGTATCCGCAGAGGCCTGTTGACGTTTTTAAAGTGATTAAAGCCAAGGAGAAATAAATGTATACCTTTGTTCCCATTGTCGTTCTGGTTATTATGTTTCTGGCGGCGGCGGTTAAAATTCTCAAAGAGTACGAGCGAGGAGTGGTTTTCAGATTGGGCCGGGTGATCAAGGCCAAGGGGCCGGGGCTGATTATCTTGATTCCAGTCATTGATAAGATGGTAAAAGTGAGCATGCGGCTTGTGGCGATGGATGTGGATCCTCAGGATGTCATCACCAGAGATAATGTATCTGTCAAGGTGAATGCCGTGATCTATTTTAGAGTCATCGCGCCGATAAAGGCCATTGTCGAGGTTGAAGATTACAGCTATGCCATGTCTCAGTTGGCCCAGACCACTTTAAGGAGCGTGTGCGGACAGGCGGAACTGGATGAACTGTTATCGGCGCGAGAAAAAATTAATAACGAACTTCAGGAAATACTCGATACCCATACGGACCCATGGGGCATAAAAGTCGCCACGGTTGAGCTTAAACATATCGATTTACCCCAGGAAATGCAACGGGCCATGGCTCGTCAGGCCGAGGCTGAACGGGAGCGGCGGGCCAAGGTAATCAACGCCGAGGGTGAATTCCAGGCCTCCACCCGGCTGGCCGAAGCCTCGGAAATCATGAAGGACCATCCAATGGCCCTTCAATTGCGATATTTGCAAACCATGCGGGAGTTGGGGGCTGAGAACAACACCACGACCATTTTCCCGATTCCCATCGATCTTTTTAAACCGTTTATTAAACTGGCGGAATTAGCGGAAGAGAAAAGTGATTCGCCGGGAGAACCGTGACGCCGTTGTTTATTGTAGCTGGTATTTATATGTAAAAATATAAGAAAATTAGCCACGGACACACACAGACAAACACAGACGGGCCTTTCCACTGGTATCCACACAGGTTTTTTAAAAATAGTCTGTGTAAGTCCGTGTGGGTCTGTGGCTAATAAAGGTAACGATAACATTACTCTGGTGCCGGGAAATCGTTATTGACAGTATATGGAAGAATCGTTTAATAAAACGAGGTTACGGGTGATATTGGTATTGTTGTTTTGCCGGTGAAGCCCGCACAGGATGAATGAACCGAAGACGGGGGCGTAAGGATAAATCCTAACGCCTCCGCTTGTGATTTAAGCCTAACCGAAATGGAGCGAATCAATGGGAAAAAAGGAACAGGAAGCCAAGGAAAAACCACTGGACAAAATGACTGCCACGGAATTACGGGAGACCACCAAGGAGATTCCTGAAATTACCGGCGCGCATGGGATGAATAAACCGGAGCTGATTGCGGCTATTAAAAAAGCCCGGGGGATCGAAGATGGCAAGCCGCGTCGTTCGCGTCGTTCGGTCCGGGAGATTAAGAAAAAAATACGCACACTGCGTTCTCAGAGAGAAAAAGCAGTTGATCAAAACGATAAAAAAATGGCGG
>JAOZUU010000325.1:0-2375 GCA_029938515.1 Desulfobacterales bacterium
AAGTTCATCATCCTTGACATAATCATATGAATATATTATTATAAAGGATTTAGCAATCGGTACCATTTAGATATCAATTAGCAATAGTGAAATTGAAACGATGTTCGACTCTCTAACCGACAAACTAAACGATGTTTTCAAACAGCTCAAGGGGTACGGAAAGCTGTCTGAAAAGAATGTTGAGCAAGGCCTCAAACAGGTCCGCATGGCCCTTCTTGAAGCCGATGTGCATTACCGCGTCGTCAAGAAGTTTATTGCCGATATCAAACAGCGTGCCCTGGGCCAGGAGGTTATGGGCAGCCTGACACCGGGTCAGCAGGTAATCAAGATCGTCAATGAAGAACTGACCCGCCTGATGGGTGAACACCACGAGGAACTGGGGCTGAAAGGAACCCATCCCGTCGCGGTGATGCTGGTGGGGCTGCAGGGATCGGGGAAAACCACCACAGCAGGAAAATTAAGCGTTTTTCTACGCAATAAGGGGAAAAAACCCTATCTGGTACCGGCCGATGTCTATCGCCCCGCGGCCATCGACCAGCTGAAAAAATTAGGGGATCAGCTCGATATCCCCGTGTTCGCATCCCAAACGGATATGGATCCGGTGGGTATCTGCCAGGCGGCACGAACCGCGGCTCATTATCAAGGGTGCGATGTGATGCTGCTGGATACAGCTGGACGTCTGCATGTGGACGAAGCCCTGATGGATGAACTTCGACGGATCAAGGCTGCGGTGAATCCGTCGGATATCCTTTTTGTGGCCGACGCTATGACGGGCCAGGATGCCGTCAACAGCGCCAAAGCCTTCGACGACGCCCTGGACGTCGGCGGCGTGATATTGAGCAAGATGGACGGCGACGCCCGGGGCGGGGCCGCTATTTCCATTAAATCCGTCACCGGTAAGCCGATCAAGTTTATCGGTGTGGGCGAAAAATCCGCCGATCTTGAGCCGTTCCATCCGGAGCGCATGGCTTCTCGGATTCTCGGAATGGGTGATGTGCTCACCATGATCGAGAAGGCCCAGACCGTCGTTGATGAGAAAAAAGCGGTCGAGCTGGAAAAAAAACTACGCAAAAACCAGTTTACATTAGAGGATTTCAGGGACCAGATGGTACAAATCCGGAAAATGGGATCACTGACCGATCTCATCGGAATGATCCCTGGAATTAGCCGCAAGCAATTAAAGAATCTAAATGTGGATGACCGGGAATTGATTAAAATCGAAGCGATAATTAATTCCATGACTCCCGTGGAACGTCGGAAATTCGCCATTATTAACGGCAGCCGCCGAAAAAGGATTGCCAAAGGAAGCGGAACCAGTATACAAGAAGTCAATAAGCTATTGAAAAATTATTCCCAAGTGATGAAAATGATGAAAAAATTCAATAAGGGCGGGATGCGCGGATTGAGCCGCGGCATGCTTCCGTTTTAAATTTTAGTGGATAGGAGAAAGAATGCCCGTTAAAATCAGACTGGCCCGACACGGTGCCAAAAAAAGACCATTTTACCGTATCGTTGCTGCGGATATTGAAGCCCCGCGTGACGGAAAATTCCTAGAAATACTGGGAACTTATGATCCTCTCAAAGACCCGGTGGCGGTGACCCTCCAAACCGACCGAATTCAATATTGGATGGGCCAGGGCGCCATTCCGACTGACACCGTCAGAAGCATTTTGAAAAAAGAGGGTGCTTCTTCCGGGGCCGAGTAGTGATCTAATCCATACGGGCGATAGAGGAGGAAGGATGAAAGACCTGATTACGTATATTGCCAAAGCCCTGGTGGATAATCCGGAGCAAGTGACCATAAACGAGGTAGAGGGAACCCAGACCTCGGTGCTGGAACTCACTGTGGCCAAGGAAGATTTGGGCAAAGTGATCGGCAAACAGGGCCGAACCGCCAGAGCCATGCGAACCATTTTAAGTGCCGCTTCGGCAAAATTAAATAAACGCACGGTGCTGGAGATTGTTGAATAACGACCGCCTGGTTCCTATGGGAAAGATTGTAGGGGCTCATGGCAGAACCGGCACCGTTAAGGTGTTCTCTTATGCCGAGTCGCCGGCGACGATCGTGACCGGCGACACCGTTTTATTAAAAACACCTGAGGGGGGCATACAAAAACGGGTCGTCAAGTGGGTAAAACCGCATCACCGCCATCTGCTGTTATCATTTGAGGGTGTGGATGACCGGAATACGGCTGTAGCCTTAAAAGCGTCGATTCTTTTGATTAAGCGAGACCGATTGCCCGATCTGGAGGAAAATACGTATTATTGGTGTGATCTCATCGGAATGACGGTAAATAATACCGATGGGGAATACATGGGCGTCATTGAACGGATCATTGCCACCGGTGCCAATGATGTGTACGTCATCAAGGACC
>JAOZUU010000325.1:2475-4222 GCA_029938515.1 Desulfobacterales bacterium
GTCATTGAACGGATCATTGCCACCGGTGCCAATGATGTGTACGTCATCAAGGACCAGGAAAAAGAAATCCTGATTCCAGGAGTTGCCGCGGTAATCAAACGGATCGACCTGGAAAAACGGTACATGCAGGTTAATTTGCCGGAATACCTGTGAAACGGCCAACTATAGATTACGAAAACCGGCCTTTCCGGGCCGGTTTTTTTGTCAGGGCATTATTGAATGACGCCAATGAAATTTTCGATCCTGACAATTTTTCCGGATATGTTCACCGGCTTTCTCGAACACGGGATCATTCGACGGGCCATGGACCGGGGCCTGATCGATACGGGTATCATTAACATCCGTGACCATGCCGCCGGTCGTCACCGGGTTACCGATGACCGCCCTTACGGCGGCGGCAATGGCATGGTGATGAAACCCGAACCTCTGGCGGGGGCTATCCGGGAGACGGTCAACCGTTATCCGGATGCGCTGACCATCCATCTGACCCCCCAGGGACGGGTATTCGATCAGGATACGGCCCGGGAACTGACGCGAACTGATCATATCGTAATGATCTGCGGGCGGTATGAGGGGATCGATGAGCGAATCTGCGAGACATTGGTGGATCGGGAATTGTCCATCGGTGACTACGTGCTGACCGGTGGTGAAGTGGCTGCCATGGTGGTTATCGATGCCGTCACCCGGTTGCTGCCCGGTGCCTTGGGCGGAGATCATTCGGCCGATACGGACTCTTTTGCCGATCAGCTATTGGCACATGCCCAATATACACGGCCGCGGGAGTTCGAAGGGAAGGCGGTACCGGACGTGTTATTGTCCGGCAATCATCGGGAAATTGATCGCTGGCGAACCGAATCCGCCATGATTCGCACGTTTTTAAAACGACCGGATCTTTTAACCAAACGATTATTGACCGACGAGGAGACCCAGCTTCTGAAAAAGTGGCATATGGAAATCGGTCGGATTATTAAAAACAGAGGGACAAACGGGTAGTGATCGACGATTCGTGGCTTCGGACACACTAAAAAGCAACGTCCATGTGGCCCTGCTTCATTATCCGGTCCTGAATAAATCCGGAGATACCATTGCGTCGGCGGTAACGCCCATGGATTTACACGACATATCGCGGGCGGTGCGAACATATGGTGTGCGTCAATTTTTCGTGGTGACACCTTTAAAAGATCAGCAGAAACTGGTTCGACGCGTGAGGGACCACTGGATAAAGGGATACGGTGCCACGTACAACCCGTCCCGGCGCAAGGCCCTGGAGACGATCAGGCTGACGGATACGCTCGAATCAGCCAAAAAAGAGATCCGTTCTCGCAACCTTGCTAACCCAAGGGTCGTGGTGACCAGCGCGCGGGAACACCCGGTCAGCGTTTCTTTTGAAACTTTGCGGGGGATGCTCGACCGTGACAAGCCCCACCTGCTGGTTTTCGGTACGGCCTGGGGTTTGGCACCGGAAGTGATTGAGCAGGCCGACTATTGCCTTCGGCCGATACAAGGTCGAACGGATTACAATCATCTGTCGGTTCGGTCAGCCGCAACCGTCGTGCTGGATCGATTGCTGGGATGCTGAAATCAGTTGGTTATGGCTCTTTAATCAGGAACCAGGAACGATGAACCGATTAACCTATGTATTACTTTGTGTCTGGCAATAAAAGTCAAAATTGATGATAAAACGATAATCTATAAACATATTATTAAATTTGTTCATCCGGGAGGAACCATGGAAAAATTGAAACAG
>JAOZUU010000326.1 GCA_029938515.1 Desulfobacterales bacterium
TCTGAATATTGGCGGGAATGTCTTTCATATCCTTTTCATTTTCCTCGGGAATCAACACTTTCCGAATGCCCCCCCGATGTGCGGCCAGGAGCTTTTCCTTTAACCCGCCAATGGGCAACACCCGGCCCCGCAGGGTGATCTCACCGGTCATGGCCACATAACGGCTGATCGGTGTTTTGGTAAGCGCCGAAACAATGGAAGTACACATGGCAATTCCGGCGGATGGTCCGTCTTTCGGTGTCGCCCCTTCCGGAATATGAATGTGAATATCATACTTGCGATAAAATTTTGACTCAATGCCCAGTTCATTGGCCCGGGAACGAACATAGCTGATGGCCGCCTGGGCCGACTCTTTCATGACGTCACCCAGTTTTCCGGTAACCGTCTGGACGCCCTTGCCCGGCATCACAACGGTCTCCACGCAGAGGAGTTCGCCACCCACTTGAGTCCATGCCAGACCGGTGGCGATCCCCACCTGGTCTTTTTCTTCTACCTGGCCATGTCGAAACGGCGGCGGGCCAAGATACTTTTTAATGGATGTGGCCGATATCCGAATCGGCTTATCAATTTTTTTCTTGACCACAATTCGTGCAATTTTCCGGAAAACGGAGGCGATCTCCCGCTCAAGATTTCGAACCCCGGCTTCCCGGGTATATCGTTGGATTAAAAGCCTGATGGCATTCTTGGAAAAAGTGAGATCGACATTTTTTAACCCGTTCATCTCGATTTGCTTTGGCAGCAAAAAGCCGGTGGCGATGTGATATTTTTCAATTTCCGTGTATCCCGCCAATCGGATAATTTCCATCCGATCCTGCAGGGGAAGTGGGATTTCCGGTAAAGTATTGGCAGTGGTAATGAACAAAATGTCGGACAGATCATAATCCACGTCCAGGTAATGATCATTAAAAGCGAAGTTTTGTTCCGGATCAAGCACTTCCAGAAGGGCCGCCGACGGATCGCCCCTGAAATCCATGCTCATCTTATCTACTTCGTCTAAACAAAACACCGGGTTGTTGACCCCCGCTTTTTTCAATGACTGGATGATCTTACCGGGCATCGCACCGATATAGGTTCGTCGATGACCGCGAATTTCAGCTTCATCGCGAACGCCGCCCAGAGACAGACGGATATATTTCCGGCCGGTGGCCCGAGCGACGGATTTGGCCAGGGAGGTCTTTCCAACTCCCGGCGGGCCGACAAAGCAAAGGATCGGACCGCGAACCTTTTTAACCAGTACCTCCACGGCCAGATATTCTACAATCCTTTCTTTCGGTTTTTCCAGGCTGTAATGATCCTCATCCAGAATTATTTCGGCTTTATCCAGATCGCTGTAAACTTCGGCTTTATCAAACCAGGGCAAGCTGATTAACCAGTCGATGTATCCCCGCACCACGGTAGCCTCGGCCGACATGGGTGCCATCATCGTCAGTTTCTTGAATTCATGCTTGACCTTTTCCGTCGCCTCCTCGGACATTTTTTTTTCTTCAATCTGCTTTTCAAGTTCCTTGAGATCATCCGAGGCATCGTCTTCGGTCCCTATTTCCTTTTTGATGGCCCGCATCTGTTCGTTCAGATAGTAACTTTTCTGGGTCTTTTCCATCTGTTTCTTGACCCGGGATTTGATCCGCTGGTCCATTTTAAAGATATCGATCTCAAGTTTAATGAGTTCCAGCAGGGTCGAAAGACGTTCGTCTAAATCTTCGGTGTCTAAAAGTTTTTGTTTATCGGCGATTTTAAACGAAAAATGGGCGGCGATGGTATCGGCCAACTGGGAAGGATCGTTGATGGCAACCACGCTTCTGACGAGATCCTTGGCAATATTTTTATTGAGATCGGAATAATCCTCAAAATTTTTCTTGATCGCTCGTACAAGGGCTTCTTTTTCAGCCTGGTCCAACGGTAACTCCCTGATGGAAGCCAGATCAACGCGAAAATATTCCAAATGGGGTAAAAACCGGATGATTCGGGCCCTTGCAACCCCTTCTACCAGCGCTTTAACCGTTCCATCCGGCAGCTTGAGAAGCTGAAGGACCTTGCCGACAGTGCCCGTCCGACTGATATCCTGCTCCTTGGGGTTGTCAATACCGGCATCGGTTTGTGTGGCGAGAAATATCTGCTTATCCCTGTTCATGGCACTGGTAAGGGCTTTAACGGACTTATCCCGGCCCACGAACAGCGGCGCCACCATGTGGGGGAAGACAACAATGTCTCTTAGAGGAAGCAGGGGAAGCTCAAATCGCTCTGTTTCCTCGATATTTTGGTCGGATTTCTTTGGAAAACCTATCATGCTTATTGATATCCTTTATAAATTTTTGCAGCTGACGGCTAAACACTGGGTAAGCGCCATCAGGCCTGCTTTTTGGTTTGTTCGTATAACAGGATCGGGTCCTCGTCGTTCAGCACCACCTCTTCGTTGACCACGCATTCCTTGACATTATCGATGGAAGGGATTTCGTACATAATGTTGATAAGGCAATTTTCCATAATGGACCGCAACCCCCGGGCGCCTGATTTTCGCTTCATCGCTTCTTTGGAAATGGCCGACAGGGCGTCATCGGTAAAACGCAGGTTAACGCCCTCCATCTCAAATAGTATTTTAAATTGTTTGACCAGGGCATTTTTCGGTTCGGTCAGGATGCGAATCAGGGCCGTTATGTCCAGTTCATCCAAAGTGGCAATGACCGGTAACCGCCCCAGAAACTCGGGGATCAATCCAAATTTGATCAGATCTTCCGGCCGGACCTTGGTCAGGGTTTCTCCGAGGCTTATTTTTTTCTGATCAATCACGTTGGCGCTGAAACCCATCATCCGGGCACCTTGGCGCCTTTGGATAATCCGCTCCAGCCCATTGAACGTTCCGCCACAGATAAAGAGGATATTGGAAGTATCCACTTTCAGAAAATCCTGCTGGGGATGCTTGCGCCCCCCCTTGGGAGGTATGCTGGCCGTGGTTCCCTCGAGGATTTTGAGCAGTGCCTGCTGGACGCCCTCTCCGGAAACATCCCGGGTGATGGATGGATTGTCGGACTTGCTGGCGACCTTGTCGATTTCATCGATATAGACGATCCCGCGTTTGGCTTTTTCCACATCATAGTCAGCATTCTGGACAAGGGAAAGAATGATGTTTTCCACATCTTCACCCACATACCCCGCTTCGGTGAGACTCGTGGCGTCGGCAATGGTGAACGGCACGTTTAAAAACCGGGCCAGGGTTTGGGCCAAAAGTGTTTTTCCACATCCGGTAGGACCGACCAGGAGAATATTGCTTTTTTGTATTTCCACCTCCCCCCCCGTACTCAACGGAGAGTCCAGGCGTTTGTAATGATTGTATACGGCCACCGACAGGATTTTTTTAGCCAGATCCTGCTCGATCACGTATTCATCAAGCATGGCCTTGATCTCCTTGGGCAACAGGTTCTTTTCATGATCGCCCCGGTCTTGTTCAAATTCCTCTTCGATGATCTCGCCACATAGCTGGATACATTCATCACAAATATAGACTGCCGGTCCGGCAATGAGTTTGGTCACTTCTTTTTGACTTTTGCCGCAAAACGAACAGAATAAATTTTCGTTTGATTCGTCTTTATCGGACATTTTAGGTCTCCGTCTTATTCTTTTTTCCCTCGATGAGATCGAGATCGTCACGGTCCTGAATCACGTGATCAATGATTCCGTATTTTTTCGATTCGTCGCCGGACATGAAAAAGTCACGATCCGTGTCTTCCTGAATCCGATTCAGGGGTTTACCGGTGTGTTTGGCCAGAATATCGCTCAACGTCTCCTTGAGTCTCAGAATCTCTTTCGCCTGCAACGCGATATCGGACGCCTGTCCCTGAACACCGCCCATGGGCTGGTGGATCATGATCCTGGCACTAGGAAGCGAGTACCGTTTGCCCGCGGTACCAGCCGCCAGTAACAAGGCGCCCATGCTGGCGGCCTGCCCGATACAGACCGTGGCGATATCCGGCTTAATGTATTGCATCGTATCGTAAACGGCCAGCCCCGCCGTTACGCTGCCGCCCGGAGAATTGATGTAAAAATTGATTTCCCGGCCCGGATCTTCCGATTCAAGGAAAAGTAATTGGGCAATCAACAGGTTGGCAATCTCATCGTTGATAGCCGTTCCTAAAAAAATAATCCTGTCTTTCAACAGCCGCGAATAGATATCATAGGCCCGTTCGCCCCGGCTGCTCTGTTCAATGACCATGGG
>JAOZUU010000327.1 GCA_029938515.1 Desulfobacterales bacterium
TCTTGGCCAGCATGGTTTTCACTTCGGCAACTCTGCTCATCCTGGCGGCAACCTTTTCTTCGAAAGGCTGACTCTCCAGGGTGTACAACAGTTTGCCCTTTTCAACTGTAGAACCTTCCTGGAAATGAATCCCCTCCAGAAACCCCTCCACCCGGGCGCGGATGGCGATGTCCTTCAACCCTAATGTCTGGCCCACAAATTCGAGATAAAGAGGGACATCCTGAGCCTTGGTTTCAATGACGGAAACTTCCTGGGGAGGCGGAGGTTCAACTTTCGCGGGTTCTTCCTTCTTGGAGCAACCCCAGATAGCCGCCAGTAAACAAATAATTACGGTCAATCTTTCAGGTTTCATATTATTTTCTTTGTCCGTGATGGAGTGGATTGTTTAATATTCCAGTATACGCATGAAAATGCAAATAACACAGCCCAATCTCAAATTCAATCCAGATTTGATTCGTTTCATTCTTTGATAATCTCGTAAAATGTAACGCTGATGGCTAAGTAAAAAGTTCCATATACGCCCCGCAGGAAGTGCCCTTGGGGTGCAAGGTGGAGTGTTTTTTCAGGGGCGAGGCTATACATTTGGTATGCCGAGCGTCTGAAAAAATACTACAACGCCGTAGATGGGGCTTTTGACGACGCCATCATTCTTTCTTCGAGCGCTGAGAAACATGCATCCCCACCAGCCAGGCAACGATCACCACCAGGTAGATCTGCCCGATCAGTGCCTCTGTGGATGCCAGCATACTGGCTTTGGCATTCAGGGGGGTAATATCGCCATATCCCAGGGTCGTGATCGTTACGTAGCTGAAGTACATGAGCCAGACAAACTTATCGGATTGATCCATTTCGAATGGCAGTGCAAATGATCCGGGAACAAAAAACTCCAGCGTCGTATAAAAATAACCCCACACCATGGATATCAGCAGGTAGATGATAATGGAAGTATAAATAACCTCCCGATCGACACTTTCGGCACCGGAAATAAATTTTGCCAGGACGACGATTGAAAAGAAAAGATAAATCACAATGATTGCGCTGGTCAGGGCGATAATCCTGGCGTTGGTCCCAAAAATATCATCTGCCCATAAAGCTGCGATAGCAAAGACAACGAGAAGGGAGGTAAAAATCAACCTTTTTTTTTCCCGGGTGGTGGTATGAAAAATTTCTAAAAAAATCCAGCTCGTCAGGATATTCCGAATGATCCCGAACCACCTGAGATCATTCAAAAAGGGAGATGATACCATCACCAACAGGAGAGAAACCAGTAAGACCAGAAACCGCTCGGTGTTCCAGTATTGAATCAGTGTGTGTGGAAACTTGTTGGATGACATGAAATTATCCCAGTATCAGCAAAAAGAAACAAGGGCATTCGATTTTAACCACATAACTTCATATCATGTTGGGCTTGCAAAGTTTTTTCAAATCCCAGGCCTTAATTTTGAAGGACTTATCGTGGACCCCGGGATTAAAATAGACGTGGTTTTTTTTAACCAGATCCGGATCCATGTAAATGGGCAGGGTCGTAAAATGGCCGAAAGGCGGCACGCACCCGACTTCGCAACCGACCGCAGCGCTGACCGCTTCCGGTTTGGCAAATGAAACTTTTTTGGTGCCGGTACCGGCGGCGGCCTGTTTCCAGTTGACTTTCTTGTCACCGGGTAGCACCAGAACGACCATATTTTTCTCTTTGGTAGTGAGAACCAGGGATTTGACCGTCTCACCTTCGGATACATTGAGGGCTTCGGCCATGGCCGGATTGGTATAAACCGGTTCATGCTCGACTATTTCATAGGTGATCTTGTTTTCTTTTAAAATCCCGATAATTTTTTCTTCGAGAGTCATATGTTCCTCCTTTTGCTAAAATATTTTCCTTGCGCTCACAGACGCTTTTTCTTAAAACAGAGTCTATCATGTCATCGTCAACAAATGAGATATACCTCACCTGTGTGCGACGCAAGGGGCATCCCAAGAAACACATCGATGTTTGCCATCAATGCCGCTGGCGAAACAAATGCAAGCCTTACCAAAAATACCGCCAGCCGGGGCTTCCCCTTGAACATTCACCCGAAAAAAGGCCAACGGCACCCCCGGTATCGCCAAGACGCCCCAAGATGAAAAAAACACCTGTATCACCGCCACCGGTGACAACGCCTCTCACGCTGGATGATGCCCTGGATCTGCTGGATGTCGTAAAAAAAGAGCTTAAGGGAATTCGGGATCTTTGCTCCTGAGTACATGTATTTTAAACTACCATGACGGATGCCTATTGCTATTTCAACCAAATGAACCGCCAAGACGCCAGGGTCGCAAAGGGGTTTTTTTCGATGTCCATTTTATAATAAGCTTTGCGATCTTGGCGGCTTCGCGGTTAAATAAGGCACCTTTACCATCCGCCGCCTCCGCCGCCGCCTCCACCACCTCCGGAAGACCCGCCCCCGCCAAAGCCGGACGATGATCCCGGCGCCGAAGCGGCAGAGGATACGGCCCCGGCCAATCCCTGTCCGAGACTATCGGTCAACCCATTTACGTCCATGATCCCAGGCGATGTCGTCGCGTACCAGCCGGCCCGATACCCGGCACCATCATTGGCCTGTTTCAAAACGTCGGCAAACTGCTCTCCCCATCTCCCTTCCACATCAAGGGCCATGGCATAGGGCAGAAATTTCTCAAAAAGCGCAGGGGTCTTGTTCGGGGGATTGAGTATTTTCAGCCGCTCACTTTCGGCAATGGAGAGATATTGCCGGAACCCGTCGATCTTATCCAGAACGGTACGGCCGTAAACTGTCGGCGCCTTGAGTAAATGGTAAAAAAGAATTGAAATCACAAATAGGCCAACAAAAAAGATTCCGGCCCGAAATGAGACCGCCTGGGTGAATATCACCAGACCGAAGATTTCTCCGATGAAAAAGGGCAAGGCGAAAAGCGTCACAAATATTGCCCCGGATTTTTTTTTAAATTTAGACCCCGGTGAGCGCCAGGCAGCGATCACCTTGACCCCGAGCATGACACACGCAAAGGTCCATATGCTCAGCCAGATACTCATGAAAGCGGCGGTGGAGATCTGCTTGGCCGTTAGAATGATCGCGGCCAGGGTGATGATCGTTATCCCGATCCCCGGTATCAAATATTTGGTATTACGCTTAAAACAGACCTTTTCCAGATCGGTTTTCAGCGTCTTTTTAAGCGCCGTAATGGCCTTTCCGATTTTGGCGTGATTTTTGTTTTCCAGCCGGAGAGTATTTGTCGAAGGAAATAGACTTTTCAGCACTTTCTTTTCGCCTCTGGATAGCGGCACCGGAATAGCGGACGGTTTCTTTTCAAGCGTAAAGACCCCGTCATCATCCTCCGAAATTGTCAACGCTCCCTTGACCGCCATATTTACCAGGGCAGCGGCAAAGGATTTTTTATCAAACCCCATTTTCCGCACATGGCGAACCGCTGCCGGTGAAAAGCCATCCGGGGGATGAAATCGCGGAATGATGGGCCCCTTGCGCGGGTCCTTACCGACTTTGATCCATGCCATTAAATAATAAACAAAAAGAACGATAAAACCGATCAAAGCGGCAATGGTGCTGGCATTGTCCCTGGCCGCGTAATTCAATTTATCTGTAAACGACGGTTCGGCCACCACCCCCTTGGGCCAGGCCACGGCGATGGTCAACCCATGCCCGGACCTTAGCGACCGGGTCGTCTCAAAAGTGACATTTCCCGTTTCGTCATAGCTTTGAGTGAAGGCCTGCCCCTTTGCACCGCGCCGGCCGGTGTAGGCCGTCGCCTCGATAACTTCGGCGCGGGGTGGCAGGATCACCGTGGCACCGGCCTGTTCAATCGTAAACTGCCAGTCATTTCCCGTCACGTTCCAGTACAGCTCGTCATGATCTTTGAAAAACCCCAACTGCCGATCGGTGCGGTAAGTGATGGTATATGTATAGGTTCCCGGTTTGAGGAAGACGTTCTTGCGCCCGATGTAAATTCGCTTACCATTGATTCGGGATTCCGTATGATAGGCTTCGGGACGATCATTTTTCAGGACCCCCAGGACCTTGAACCCGACCCGCATCTTCTTTCCGGAACGGTTTTTATAGACGGTGGGAAAATCCCGGTAGATGCCTCTTTTGATCTTGTTGCCGGCACTGACAACCTCAATCCGTTCCGTCACAATTAAATGACCGTCTTCGTG
>JAOZUU010000328.1 GCA_029938515.1 Desulfobacterales bacterium
GTTTCGATCACCTGATTTAATTGTTCTGCCAGCGGGTTTAGTGTCATCATTTTTCACTCCCGTAAAAAAATCGATTATCGGATCTTTCCCAGATCTGGGAACCGGACAAAAATATCTCATCGTTTCGGCACGTAGCGCCCGAATCATTCGATAACTTTTACAAGTGGATTAAGAAAAATGTCAAGAAGAACCCTCGGGTGTCGGTAATTAAGCGAAAAGGGGCGGGTGGCCTTGATTGGGTAGATTGGTAGAAAAACATGGCCAGTATTGCTTCAGGGAAGCAATGCCGGCCAAGTAGAAATGCGCATTATCTGGCTCCCCTTTTGGATGCCTTCAGCGGATTGATTTTCCCATTCTTTGTTTCAGTCGCTTTTCCGGTTATATGACTGGCAAAGTTGCAGACGCCGTTTTTCCACTTCGTGGCCGGCTCCGGGAAAGCACCGCAATACCAGCCAGCTTCAAATTCAACCGAGCGGTTGCAGCCGTCGCACCGATCAACGATTTCATGGCAGATGCCGCCATTATAGTCACATCCCTCGGCTGTCATGAACGGACACGGTTTTCCATTGCGTACAGTTGTGCAGTCCATCGGATTCACCCCCTTTCATCATGTTTTTATCATAAAAAGCCGGGCTCTTAAGGCACCCGGCCTCATTGAAAATTTATCGAAGGGAATATAATCTTGAACTGATCGATTGTCAATATATGAACCGCAGAATATCGAATCACACTAAAGACGTGATCTATGGACAAGAATATCGAATGTCGAAGTGACCCCTTCATCATTCTTCGGTTCCTTGTTCGATATTCAATGTTTTAGGGCGAATACAAGAACCCCGAAATACCCTCGGTGTTAAATGTGTGCATTGATCAGCTTTTTAGAGGGAAACGATCGTGTTCTGGGTTCAAAATTACAATTGCTGATCCGGGTCTTGCCAGACATAACCGTTGCGGTGTAATAAATACATATGGTAGCCATTTTTACGTCCAAGCACTGGAGAATAATAAATGATTGATCATTGCGTAAACGGGTTTCGCGCGGCGGGAATTGCAGCAGGGATCAAGCCGAATGGAGAGAAAGATATGGGCCTGATTTTCAGTGAAACACCGGCAAATGTTGCTGGTGTATTTACGCGGAATCAAATCCAGGCCGCGCCGGTGGTACTGGACCGTGACCGGATTTCCAGCGGTGTAAGCCAGGCCGTGATTGTCAACAGCGGTATTGCCAACTGCTGCACCGGCGAACAGGGGATGCAGGACGCCGTTGCCATGACACGGGTGACAGCAGAGCACCTGGATCTCAATTCCGACAGGGTCTTGGTGTCCTCCACGGGTGTAATCGGGACGCGGCTGCCGATGGAGATGATCGAGATAGCCATTCCCAGATTGGTGGCCGAGGCGCGACCGGATGGATTTATTGATTTTGCCGAAGCTATCATGACGACGGATACGGTTCCCAAGCTGGTCACACGTCGCAGTGTGTTAAATGGGACTCCATTTACCGTTACCGGCACGGCTAAGGGCGCCGGTATGATCCATCCGGACATGGCCACCATGCTGGCATTTATTTGTACTGACGCGGGGGCCACGGCTGGGGAGCTTCAGTCGATTCTGAAAACAGGTGTTGAGCGATCTTTAAACCGGATCACCATCGACGGTGATACCAGTACCAACGATACGACCCTGCTTTTAGCCAACGGTCGATCCGGTGCGATCCTTCGGACCGAAAAAGACAGGGAATTGCTCCGGGAGACCGTCCATGAAGTGATGGAAATGCTGGCCAGGTTACTGGTAAAAGACGGTGAGGGCGCCACCAAACTGGTCACGATTACGGTTAAGGGTGCTCCCTCCCGGCAGTCGGCCCATACCGTGGCCGATACGGTGGCCAAATCCGCCCTGGTGAAAACAGCCCTGTTTGGCGAAGATGCCAATTGGGGTCGAATTGTAGCGGCGGTGGGCCGGGCAGGGGTTCCTATCGAACCGGATCAAATCAAGGTTTTTTTTGACGATGTACTCGTATTTACCAACGGGGGTGGCGTGGATGAGGTCGGCGAGGAGCGCATCACCAATGTCCTTAAACAGCCCGAGTACACCATCACGATCGATCTTGGACTGGGATTGTCTCAAGTGACGGTTCTGACCTGCGATTTATCCGTGGACTATATTCGGATTAATGCTGATTACCGAACCTGAAGAACTTGGTCCTCTGGGCCAGTCGAAGATCCCGCCTTCGGTGGTCAGAATTCTCCGGCTCTGCCATGCTTGAATGATTCCGGGGTATTGGAATAGTGGAATGTTGGAATAAGGTTTAGCGGAATGAGGCCAATTTTTTATAACGACAGAACTCATCAGAGGTTAAAATCAGGCCACTATCCGCTTTTCATACCCAATATTCCATCGTTCCAGCATTCCATTATTCCAAATCGGTGTTTAACTGTAAACGCCACCCATCCGAAAGTCTATAGAAGGGTAAAATGACTCCAATACGTCTGCAAAA
Source organism: Desulfobacterales bacterium (assembly GCA_029938515.1). Taxonomy (GTDB): domain Bacteria; phylum Desulfobacterota; class Desulfobacteria; order Desulfobacterales; family QNYZ01; genus QNYZ01. The sequence continues at coordinate 2,498 of JAOZUU010000328.1, forward strand.
ATTTCTTTCAGCCGCGGGTGTCTGCTCCCGGCGGGAAGGTGAGAAGCACATCCTTGCCGGCGATATTCGTGTAAATGGGAAGGTTGCCAGGATTCTGGGAACCAAAGTGGATCCGAAGAAAGACCGGGTCGAATTTCGCGGAAAGCCGGTTATAAAGACGTCTCGTCCTGTATATATCGCTTTGCATAAACCGCCCGGATACGTGACCAGTTGTAAACAACCCCAGGAGCGAATTGTGACGTCATTGGTCGATATCCCTGAGCGGATTTTTCCCATCGGCCGCCTGGACAAGGCATCGGAAGGCTTGATTATTTTAACTGACGACGGCCGCTTGCATCACCGGTTATCGCATCCATCTTTTGATCATGAAAAGGTTTACCGGGTGACGGTGACCCGTGCGGTTTCCAATGATGCTTTGAAACAATTATCCAGCGGAGTTGATTTGGACGGGATCCGAACCCGTCCGGCCAAGGTCCGGCGAATTTCAGAAAAACAGTTTCGAATCACGTTGCAGGAAGGTCGGAATCGCCAGATACGACGGATGGTGGGAAAAGTTGGGCATCGGGTGAAACGATTAAAACGTGTTCGCGTGGCCAATATCCGTTTGGACAAGCTGAAACCAGGTCATTGGCGGCATTTGAGCGAAGTGGAAAAAACCGTTCTTTTAAAGGATCTCTAAACGTCTGTCGGTATCAGTTTGCCTTTTTAAAGGTAAAATGGCCGCCTCTTCTTAACTCGACAGTCCAAGCTTCTTTAAAGTCCCCCTTTGAAGGGGGATTAAGGGGGATGTAACTCATGGAAATACAACCAAAAACACCCCCCGACCCCCCCTTAAGGGGGGAATCGGTTGTGGTTTAATTATTTCAATGTGTTACGAGAACTTTGGACTCTCAAGTTCTTAAATGTCCTGTAAAATCAAGTCAATGCGTAATTCAACCGGCAGGACAGGGATTCTTGTCAGGTGATAACTGAGCCCGGTATAGCTTTTTTTCAGCGCGACTCCCAGGGATTCGGCGGTGGCATCATCCTCCATCCGGGCGGAATCGGTGGCGCAGGGGAGCCGATCCAGAAAGAAGACCCGCCGATATTTAAACCTCTGACTGGCCTTTGCCGGTTCATCGGGGTCGAGACCGGCATGAAGGAAATAGGCGATGCTGTCCGGTACGGCCCGGTCGAGAAAGATCGTTTCATTGACTGGCAGTTGGTGTTCCGTTCGGATTTTTTCCATGAGGATATGCCGTTCAAAGGCCAGCACATCGGACCGAATTTCTGCAAGAGACTGGCCACGGGCCAGTTGATCGTCGATAATGGCCCGGGCCGTTTCGGGAACTACTCGGAATCCTTTCCCCCCCAATGCATTGATAACCGTGGTTTTTCCCGAACAGGGGGCACCGGTGATGACGCACCAGCGGGTTTGCCGGCCCGGTTTGTTATAGGTGGTAGCGTTGTACGGTGACATCATTGTTTATTGTAACTGGTTGATTTATACAAAGAAGCATTAAAATTAGCCACGGACCCACACAGACAAACACAGACGGGTTTTTCCACCCATGACCACTTGTTTTTCAAAAGAATAGTCGGTGTAAGTCTGTGTGGGCCTGTGGCTAATAATATGGTTTTAAAGTTAGCTTATCTGATATTCGATAAAAGAATTAGCGTTGATTGACAAGGCCTTTATTCGCAA
>JAOZUU010000329.1:0-266 GCA_029938515.1 Desulfobacterales bacterium
CGGACAAAGCGGTGTGACGCACGAGGGGTTCCTCGTCCGCAAGGGCCCGAACGGTTGTCTGGTGCACATTGGAGCCATCGTAAGGCCGTAACAGAGACATCGCCGTGGCGCGAACGATCACCGGGTACAAGCGATCCCCCGATAATTCGATCAGGTGTTCTTTATCTTCGGGCAGTCCCTTTCGGCCGGCATCAAGAACTAACCCGTAATGGGGTCGGTACCGTTCACCGTACCATTTGGCGACGGCATCCACCGACCACTGGGTG
>JAOZUU010000329.1:276-1996 GCA_029938515.1 Desulfobacterales bacterium
TATAGTTGCGGCCGGGCATGTGGCACTGTTCGCATTGCGCGCCGGTTCCCACTTCAAAGAGGATCTTGCCTGATGCTGATCGGATGGGTTCTCCCTTCTCTCCGGTTTGTTTATGAAAATGATGCGCTTTAGTGTCATAGATATCGGCCCGATGACATTGCAGACATAACTCGTTGCCTTCCTTGATGCGTTTGATGCTGTGCACATCATGGCAATCGGCGCAACGTACCTCCCGGTCGTACATTTTGCTCTGTAAAAAGGAGCCGTAAACGTAGACTTCCTCAATGATCTGGCCGTCGGCGAAGTACATGCCCGGGTTCAGCAGCTGGGGCACCCCGTAGTCCATAAATGAGCGGATGTCGTGGGTATTGTCTCCCAGAGACATGCGCCGGGAATGACAGGGCGCGCATAGCTCGATTTGTTCCCGCGGCGTCATATTCGCCGTGCGGACCACCAGATCATAATTGTCGACTTCGGGGCGGCCCATTTCCGGGAGTTCCGCCCATTTGACGTGGGCCGACCCCGGCCCGTGACACGCTTCACAGCCCACATCGATTTGCGACCAGGTGGTATTATAGGTTTCCGACTCCGGGTCGTAGTTTTTTTTCAGATTGGTGCTGTGGCATTCGGCGCACATGCCGTTCCAGTTCTGGCCGGCATTGGTCCAGTAAAGCCAGTCATCCGGATCGAGGGGTTCATCGGGATATAAGTGGTACCATTTTTTTTGCCTCGCATCCCAGGCGATAGGCAGGCATTGCATCCGTCCCCCCGGGAAAGGTATCAGGTATTGCTGCAGGGGAAAATAACCGAAAGTGTGCGTGATCTCAAATTCCCTCATCTTGCCGTCCGGGCCCGACGTGTAGACATAGAAACCATCGTTTTTCCGGTAAAACCTGGATTCTACGCCGAAATGGGTAAACGTCGCATTATTAAAATCGCCCAGCACCGTTGTGTCCGTGGCGACATCCATGGCCAGGTCATGGTGAGATCCCTTCCAGCCGTCGTATTCCGTCTTATGACAGGATTCGCACTTCTCGCTGCCGACAAATACGGCCGCCCGGCTGGCTGCCTGTTGGTCCGCCGTCCCGAAATCCATTCGCTGCTTGAGGATATAGGCCGGGATCGACAGCACGATGAGCGCCGTGGCGATGATGCCGATGATTTTCCAACGATGCATGGGGCGTCAGACGTCCTTTTTAGAATCAGTGCTGGGATAAACGACCTGCTCCGGTCGAAATCCGCCGCGCTTGATACGGCGGCCGGTATCGACCCGGACCACGTTGTTTTCGATATCCACGGCAAACAAATCCAACGCCCGGGTGGCCGGCGCCGACAGAACATTACCGGTAATATCAAAGGCCGACGCGTGGCAGGGGCAGATAAATTTCTTTTTTTCATCATCCCAGGGGACAGTGCAGCCCAGATGGGTGCACTGCCGCGAAAGGGCCAGAAAGCCGCCGTCCGCCAGCCGGCAGAGATAAAAATGCCCCCTGGCAAATGCGGTAACCGATGTTTTTTTAAAGCCTTCAACCGGCCCGCAGGCCATTCGTGCACCGAAGCGGCCGGCCTTGACGGTCTGTTTCCGCGGCCGCACAAAGGAAAAAGCCACCCAGACAATCTCGATCAACGCCAATATGCCCAGACCTGCCCAGAGACGATTTAAAAACGATCGTCGCGATGAAGGTGGCACCGGTGGCGGTGGTGTTGGTTTTATTTTTTT
>JAOZUU010000329.1:2096-4170 GCA_029938515.1 Desulfobacterales bacterium
GCCTGGACCGCTTCGTTTTTGTCGCCTTTCCACTGAACCCGTACCACCATGTACATACCGGCGGCCACGGCGATCAACAAAACGGTGGGAATCAACCCCTCCCTTAACAGCGGCGGAATCCACGTTATCCAGGTGTTTGATCTTAAAAAATAGTCGCTTACGGCAATGACGGCAGGCGTTAAAATGAGAGCGGTTGCAGCCGCGACGACGGCTGTTTTTCGTCCGACATCTGAAACAAACCATACACCGGCACTGATTTTTGGAAAATGTAAAAACGGCAACGCTATCAAACCGCCGAATACCAGCAAAGGGATCACCAGTACGGCAAAAACCGGATGAATGTGAAGCAAAAGCTCCTGAAACCCGGCCATAAACCAGGGTGCTTTGGTGGGATTGGGGCTCAAGCCCGGATTGGCGGGATCACCCAGGGGCGCATTCAAAAATACCGCCAGCAACATGAGCAGCGCCATCAGGCAAAGGCCCGTGGATGCTTCCCTTACCAGCAGGTCCGGCCATACCGGCAACCGCGCCGGCGAGGGTTCCGGTGTTTCTCCCGGGGAACAGGGAATGACCAGCCCGTTAGCCTTGCGAATCCGCCAGAAATGATAGGGCAAAAGGACAAGCAACAGCACCGGCACAACCGCCGTGTGAAGCGTGTAAAACAGTTGCAGCGAGGCCTGGCCGATTTCGTTGCCGCTGCGCAACGCCTGCTGCAGCCTCTCCCCGATAACGGGTACATAGCCCAGCATGGCAGTCCAGACGGTCGTAGCCCAGTAGGCCAGTTGATCCCAGGGCAGCAGATAGCCGCTGAAATTTGCCGTCAGCACACCGATCAGCAGGCCCAGGCCGACAATCCAGGTGGCCCGCCGCGGGGCACGATAGGCGCTGGTAAAAAACACCCGTAACAAGTGCAGCAACACGACCAGCAGTAACAGGTTGGCACCCCAATAGTGCAGGTTGCGAATCAACCGACCGAACAACAGCTCGTTTTGAAGTGCGACGATGGAAAGGTAGGCGCCGGCCGCGGTCGGCTGATAGGCAAACTTCAAGAGGACGCCGGTTGCAAACTGATTGAGAACCAGAACGGCCGCCATGCCGCCCAGCCCCCAGGTCAGTGAAAATTTTACTGTTCCGGCCGGTACGCGTTTGGGTCGAAAGTGAAGGACCAGTGTGCTCAACGGACGACGAAAGGGTTGTCGTGAACGTTTCGGCCGGGTTGATTCAGTAGATGTACTCAATATTAAGGCATCAACCCCGATTTTTCCATACTCGACACGATCAGATCGGCGTTTTCCGTGACCACTTTTTTAGCCGAATCCGGATTGAAACTTCTGGTGCCACCGGCCCATACCATCTTCTCGGTTTTACTGTCATAGACCGTTGTTTCCAGCTTGACGATCGTATCTTCGGTGATGTAACCGGGCGTATAAATGGTATCGTAGGCTCTGCCGTAATAGCCGTAATAACCATATCCGTAACCGAAGCTTGGCATATAGTCAACTCTCCCGGGTACCTGACGTTCCTTTTTTTTCACGGAAATCAGCTTTGCCAGAAGCACCGCGTCCGCACCGGATTTTTTAACCGCTTCCAGGATCTTCGGTTTGCTGCCGTAGTCTTCAGCGTTTTCGATCAGAGTGTTGCCGGCAATGCCGGTTACCTTGTTACGGGTAATTCGTTCGGCAAATGTCTGTTCGTAACCGAGACGCTGAATATCATCCTTGATCATGGCGAGCACTAAAATTTTTTTGAAAGGTTCGCCTTTGAATGCCGGGTCACTCCAGTCCTTGACCAGCTTGGTCGATGGAGCGCAGGCCATGAGCCCAAAGATCAATACGGCCGGCAGCATTGCTTTAAACATGATTTTTCGTGTCTTCATATCATCCTCCGGTTTAGTTTTTAATTGCCTCTTTATTCCCCAAGATTCGGCAAATTCAACATAAATCGCCTCGAATTGCAAGTCTGACCTTGACCCCTTGAGGGAAGGGTGGTGTTATCCTCGCGAAGATCAGGTTGCTTACCATAGTGCCTGACCGGAAATTATAATATCTTTAATAATCGGTTAGTTACAGTGTTT
>JAOZUU010000330.1 GCA_029938515.1 Desulfobacterales bacterium
TATAAACCGGAAGAATTGACAGGCAAACAGGTCATTATTATCGCCAACCTCAAGCCGGCCAAGCTGATGGGCGTATTATCCAAAGGGATGATCCTGGCTGCGGTGGATGGAAAAAATGTAAGCCTTACCGGAGTGGATCGACCGGTCCCGCCCGGTACACCGCTGACTTGATTCTGAACCCGGATACGAAACATAACCGAGTGCTTCTATTAAAATGATACGTAAATACCGACTTGGATCTCTGTCTTCAGATAAAAATACTGGGTGGCGAGCATATCAGGAGACATTGAATCGAAATGCACAAAGACGTCGCTTTTGGCAGCGCTTTCCATTGTGGGGGCTGTTTGCCCTCGTCATCGGCGCAGCCATCTGTGTGTGCTACGTCGCATCCATAACCGGCATATGGCCGGGGGATACATCCGCCAGACTCATCGATCAGAACGAAGGTATAACAACCAATAATCATGCCGATGGCGGAACGACAAATACGCTTGACAAACAGACCCTCCAGCGCATGCTGGCGGGTATCGATCCGATCCGCGTGACCGCCGAAACCATCACCCTTGCAAACGATGGCACCCGATATCGAATCGAAACCACGATCGACAGCAAACTGCAAAATGCCCTTGTCGATAAATTGCGTCTTGAACATGCCCGCTATCTGGGCATCGTCGTCCTTAATCCGGCTACCGGTCACATTCTGTCCATGATCAGCCACGACCGGTCCGACCCGAACCACAATACATGTGTGGATAACCGCTTTCCCGCCGCAAGTATTTTTAAAATCGTCACGGCTTCGGCAGCCATCGAAACCTACAACCTGGGACCGGATTCGACGATGATATTCAACGGTCGCAAGCATACCCTGTATAAAAACCAGTTAAAGGATCGACGCAACAAATACACGCGACGCATCGCCTTTGAAGACGCCTTTGCCCAGTCAATCAACCCCGTGTTCGGCAAACTCGGTGCCAATCGCCTGGGCAAGGAGAAACTTCTGTCTTACGCCGAGGCTTTCGGGTTCAATCACGAGTTTGATTTCGATCTTCGGATGGCGCCCAGCCGGTTTGCGGTTTCGGATACGCCTTATCAGTGGGCCGAAATGGCCAGTGGATTCAATCAGGAAACGACTCTGTCTCCTTTGCACGGCGCTATGATTACGGCCGCGATCGTAAACGCCGGCAAACTGATCGAGCCGACCCTTATCGATTCCGTTACCGACGAAAACGGGCAGATTGTTTACCGGGGGCAAACCGGCACCGTTCAACAATCCATCAAGACCCGCACGGCCAAGATCATGTCAAAATTCATGCAGGCAACCGTTAGAGAGGGAACCGCAAAAAAAACGTTCAGAGGTTATCGCAAGGATCGCGTTCTTTCCAGGCTGGATCTCGGCGGCAAAACGGGCAGCATTAACAATGATCCCCGTTACGACTGGTTCGTGGGATTTGCCAGGGATAAAGCCGGCGATCAAAGTTTGGTTGTATCCGTGCTGGTGGCCCATGAAAAATTCATTGGGATTAAATCCGGCCAATATGCCCGAATGGCCATCAAGGCCTATTTTGAAGACTATTTCGCCAAGCAGGACACACCGGCAACACCAGTCACCGCCAATGCATCAAAGGGATGAATCCAGCATGAACCAATCTTTTCGTTATTACTTCCAACCAGCCGGCACTCTGATCCGATGGATCCAAAGAAAGGCATTATTTCTAAGACACCGGGTTTACCTGGGTCGATCCACCGGGTCCGTCCCCCCGGGGGCCGTTATCCTTTTTCCTTTGAACTGGAACCGGTTGTGCTGCGGCTTGACCTGTATTGTTGCCTTTAAACCCGGTCGATTGTCCGAGGCCGCTGTAAATATCGAAATTTTAAAGACAACCCTGACGCGGATGGAAAACCACTCTCTGGCCGGTTTTTCAACTGGGGACAATTCGATCCCGGCCCGGCATCTCTCCGGAACTGACACGCTGTCCGCCCTCTGGGACAATGTTCGTACTTTAAATCAAAATCGTTTTTTTGAAAAAATCGTTCTTAGCCGGAAAACTCAAACAGATCTTTCAGGGATTGCCCATCGCCTTGAGCGGCTCATCAAAACCGAGCAACAAGCCCTGGACAAGATAAGGGACAATCTGACGCCGACCGATGCGGCGCTGGTGTCAAAAAATACAGAACGGCTTAAAGACATCCACTGGGCCCTTGCCATGGAACTGGCCGAAAACATCCAGCGGGTGAAAGGTTTGATGGCCGATGCGCGTAAACCGCCTGAAGGGGCCTCCATCACTACATTAAAACAGATCAACGCCGTTCTTAACAGTATCGACCGGCTTGAGGTTCGCGGCCGCGACTCCGCCGGCCTTTCCCTGATGTTCCATCTGCCCCGGCCTGAATTTGCAAAGTTTGAAAAATCACTTTCCAGTCAAAAATTATCCCAACAACTGAGTGACCGAACCCGGGCCGATATCCTCACCAATGGAAATATTCGAATCCGTCATACGCGCGACACGGCCGGCAAGCCGGCTACCACGCTGACTTTGACCTATAAAATTGCGGCTGAAATCGGCAGTCTGGGCGACAATGTTCGCTTTTTGCGGGGCCAGATCCAAGGGGACCGAATCCTTCAGACACTTCTGACGCATCCGCATCGTCATCATACCGTCTGCGCGCATACCCGCTGGGCTTCGGTGGGCGCCATCACCGAGCCCAACTGCCATCCCGTGGACAATGTTGCCGCCAACCGGAGCGAACAGGATCCAAACAGTCAGGAAGGAATTATCCATGTCTGTTTAAACGGTGACATCGACAATCATCTTTCATTGCAGCAGGAGTTTGAATCCAGCGGTGGCCGTATTCATCCTGAAGTAACCACCGATACGAAAATGATCCCCCTGACCATTGAAAAACACCTGAAAAACGGGAACGACATTACCGAGGCGTTCCGACTGGCGGTCAACGAATTTGAAGGGTCCCATGCCATCAGCATGCATACCGACCTGGCACCGGGGAAAATCTTCCTTGCCCAGAAAGGTAGCGGCCAGGCGATCTTTATCGGACTGGCCAGGGATCATTACATGCCGGTATCCGAAGTGTACGGCTTCGTCGAGGAAACCGACACCTATCTCAAACTGGACGGTGAAACCGTGGTGGCGGGCAAAAACGGAAAAACCCAGGGACAGGTCTTTATTCTGGACCAGAGCGCCGGTGACGGCCTGTCCGGCATTACAGCCATGTATTACGACGGTACGACCATTGACCTTTCGAAAAGTGACATTAAAACCACCGGGATCACCTCCCGGGATATTGATCGTCAGGACTACCCCCACTATTTTTTAAAAGAGATCAATGAGGCCCCCCGGTCCGTGGAACAAACCCTTCAGGCGCGCTGGACAACCGCCCCGGACGATCCCAGCCGCTACGTGATCGCCCTGGACGAAAAAACTTTCCCTGCGAACTTGAAAACCGCTTTCGCCAGGAAACAAATCAACCGAATCTTTTTCATTGGCCAGGGGACGGCCGGCGTGGCCGCCCAGGCCTGCGCCGATATCGTCGAATATTATCTAACCGATCCGACACTTCAAATCAGTGCCCTGAAAGCCTCGGAATTGAGCGGTTTTGCCATTGATGCGAGCGATGATGAATTGTCCATGGCCGATGTTCTGGTGGTGGCCATCAGTCAGTCCGGTACCACCACCGATACCAATCGCACCGTTGATATGATCAAGACGCGGGGGGCCCACACGCTGGCCATCGTGAATCGCCGGGATTCGGATTTGACCTTCAAGGTCGACGGAGTAATCTACACCAGCAGCGGCCGGGACATCGAAATGTCGGTAGCATCCACCAAGGCTTTTTATGCTCAGATCGTGGCGGGGGCCATTCTCGGCCTGTACCTCGCCCGGCTGACCGGGTGCCGCGACGGTGCGTTTGTCTCGGATCGAATCAGGGAGCTGAGGGTCCTGCCGGCACAAATGCGACAGGTCCTGGCAACAAACGATAAAATTGCCGCCACGGCCAAAGACCTGGCCACCCGCAAGACCTATTGGGCCACCGTCGGCAGCGGTCCCAACAAGGCGTCAGCCGATGAGATCCGAATCAAATTAAGTGAGCTGTGCTATAAAACCATTTCTTCCGATTTTGTGGAGGATAAAAAACATATCGATCT
>JAOZUU010000331.1 GCA_029938515.1 Desulfobacterales bacterium
ATAAAATGTGAAGTTATTTTTACGCGAGCCCTATGAGCCTCTGGCGGGTAATCAGGGTCGAATTTGCAACAAATATTTGATTTGACTAATTCCGGTACGATTTTTGCTGGATAAAGAATTGTTTAAAATGACAAGTATACATTAAGGATTATGATGCTGTTGTGTTGATTATAAATATGAACCTGGCACTAAAAAGACATATTCTGATTGTTACCCTGACGGTGTTATTAACTATTCCTTTTTACCGAACCGCTGCCAGGGCGGAGTCCGACCTTTTTCCCGTCTATCCATGTATTCAATCCAACGTCGCTTTCTGGATCAAAATTTTTACCGAATATTCATCTAATTGCGGTGTCATTCACGACAAACGAGAGATGAGTCGCATATACGGTGTTATCGAGCTGGCGGATTTCGACCGTCACGGCGGTAGAAAAATCAACCGGCAGCGAATCAAAAAAGCAAAAGAACGATACAAGGCGATTCTGGAAAAATTAATGCGAGGCAAAGACCCTGCCGGGCCGCTGGAACGACAGATAGCCGAATTGTTTGGACCGGATGCCAAGCCGGGGGACTTTCGATCGGCCCTGAGAAATATTCGATGTCAAATCGGTCAAAAAGACAGGTTTCAAGCGGGCCTGATTCGTTCAGGAGCGTACATGGACAAAATCAAACAGATTTTCCGCGATAAGGGTTTACCGGAAGATCTGGCGTATTTGCCCCATGTGGAGTCTTCCTTTAAACCCAAGGCTTATAGTAAGGCGGGTGCTGCCGGTATCTGGCAATTCACCCGGTCCACCGGCAAGCAATTCCTGAAAGTCGGTTACACCATCGATGAACGGCGGGATCCGATGCTATCCTCTCTCGCCGCTGCGAAATTACTCCGGCAAAACTATCGGAAACTAAAAAACTGGCCCATGGCCATTACTGCGTATAATCACGGCGCCGCGGGTATGCTGCGGGCCAAAAAATCACGGGGAAGCTATGAGGCGGTTTTCAAGAGTTACCGGAGCCGGATTTTTAAATTCGCTTCGCGCAATTTTTACTCAGAGTTTCTGGCCGCCAGGGAAATCGCCCGGAATTATCGCCAATATTTCGGCGACCTGAAATTGGATGCGCCCATCAGAAACCGGGAAATCGTGTTGGCCGGTTACGTTTCGTTACCGGAATTGGCCCGGCATTTAAAATTAGACCTTGCTGATCTGTGGGAATTAAACCCTGCCCTCGGGCATCCGGTCTTTCACGGTAAAAAATATGTACCCGGAGGATATCGTCTGCAGTTGCCGAATGGCAGCAATGAAAATGGGGAAGCGTTAATTTCCAAGCTGCCTGAGAAACTCTATCGGCACCACCAGAAACGCAGCCATATCTACACAGTTCGCAGAGGAGACACGGCCGGGGAAATTGCCAGAAACCATGATGTCAGGCTAAACGAATTAATTGCGTCCAACAATCTGAATACCCGGGCCACGATTTACGTCAACCAGAGAATAAAGATTCCGCTACCAAAAAAAAGGGCCGCCCGGATTGCTAAAAATCAACCATAAAAACGCTCACGTCTTCAACTCGGAATTTACCTTCACACGTCACCGTGCGTGAAACGACACTTTTCGACCTTTCGACCCTTTGACTTTCGACTTATTACTTTTTACTTTCGATTTTGGGGTTAATTTCACTCCTTCCAATTCAGATCATAGCTGGCACTGCGGCCTCTTTCCGGATTTGGAAGCAGAATGCCTTTTTTTACCAGATCGGCGAGCTCACGCTGGGCCGTGGCTCGACTGACATGGGTCATACCGGCGTATTTGCGATTCGTTAACCCGCCCTTAAAGCCTCCCCGCCCTAAATCAAGGAGCCGGTTAAGCGCCTTGCGCTGCCGATGGTTAAGGTCTGTTTGAGCATAGCGCCGCCAGAAGCGAACCTTTTGCATGACGTTGGACAATAGCCGGTTGGAGCTTAAAATTGCCCGGGACATGCACCCCAGGAACCATTTGAGCCATTGGGTGATTTCACCATCACTCTTGTTGGTGTGCTCAAGGACTTGGTAATATGCGTCTCTTTCGGCCATTATCCGAGAGGACAGGCTGTAACATCGGGTTTCCAGATTTTCATCCTGGGCAAGAGCCATATCGGTTATGGTTCGGGCAATTCTTCCGTTGCCGTCGTCAAAAGGATGAATCGCCACAAACCACAGGTGGGCAACGCCAGCTCGCAGAATGCCATCCATCTCATCGCAACTTTTATCCCACCATGTGAAAAATCGTTTCATCTCGTCATTTAGCCTCTCTACCGGTGGGGCTTGATAATGAACTTTTTCCCGCCCTATGGGGCCAGAGACCACTTGCATCGCTCCCTTGCGATCATCCCGCCAGGCTGCAACCTGAATTTTATGAATCCCGGAATAACCCGTGGGAAACAAAGCCGCGTGCCAACCGAACAAACGTTCGGCCGTTAATTTATGTTTATGGTTTTGGGTGGCATCCAGCAAAATTTCGACAACCCCGTCGGCAAGTGGGTCGTTGACCTCCTGCAGGCCGGCTGCAGGCAGGCCCAGTCGACGGGCTACCGATGAACGCACGGCTCTCGCATCCAGATGCACGCCCTCAATCTCGGATGTTTTCAGGGCTTCCGCGATCAGGACTTCAGCTCGCGCCTGCTGTTGAACCTCAAAGCCGAGATCACGCATCTGGGTCAAAAGCGCACCTTGTTGAAAGCGGCAATTCCCCAAGGACTTCAGCAATACCGTGCTGTCCCATTTGAACTCCGGCCATGATGGATATTGCCAGATATAGTTTCGACCCTGACTCATTCTATCCTCGTAATCGACTCACATATAGAGTCGTTTATATACAATAATCGACTCACAGTCAAGAAATAAAGATCCCGGTCCAGAGGGCCCGGTTTTGGTCATCCCCAGAGATAATTTGTTTTGTTGGGCTGGATAATCGAAATCGAAATCGGGATCGCTATCGAAATCGAGACAACATGACGCTTGGACACGAAAAGCTGAATTGGATCGCATCGCCGTAATGCTTACTCGCTGGGTTGGAAGGGATTACATTTGTGATTTGTGATTGGTGAGTTTCTTTCTACCATCCCTCAGGTAGAAACCCAGGTTTATGGGTAGGCGGAATTCGATCCCGATTTCGATTTCGATTTGGAAGTTCATTGAATGATTCAAGATGTGACACCATTCTCCAAGCAAATCATGACAGTACCCCCTCTTCCACCACGAGCATATCCTTCCATTTTCCCTGCCGGTAACGGGCTGAAGTAACAATAAACAGAGCAGTGATGAACATCAGCACGCACATCCAGGCATAGTCAATGCCCCGCTGGAAGACTTCGATACCGATATATACGGGAAGAATCATGACAAACAGGGAAACGAACCCGATGCTCCACATGATAAAGTGGGTATCCCCGGCACCCTTCAGGGCCCCTGAAAAGGTCATGTAAAGCGCATCCATTAAGATGTATGCCGCCACAATCCGCAGAAGAGTGATACCTGTTTCCATCACCGCCGCATAATCTACTGCGGCCTGATTAGGGGAGATGAAAACTGACAATACCGAGCCGGGAGCGAAAATAAAAAGAAAATCGATGACCAATGTATAGGCAAGAAGGATGTGAATGGCGCTCCATACCGCTAATTTTGCTTCTTCGGGTTTTTTCCGCCCCAGGGCTTGCCCCACCAGCGCGCTGACACCGTAGGAAAATCCCATGGCCGGCATAAATGCCAGAGAATTGATGGAAATGACAATATTGCTGACGGCAAGTTCGGTTTTTCCAATCCGGCCAACCATGAAAACAAAAAATGTAAATGCAAAAATATCCAGGCTGAATTGCAGGGCACCCGGTACGCCGAACCGCATGAGACGGGAAAAGATTTTCCGGTCATAGGCCATGCATCGCGTCAGAAACGCCTGGTGATTTGCGCGGGTAAAGATCATGAAAACAAACAAAAGGGTGATGAGTCCCCAGGACGCTACCGTGGCAATGGCCGCACCCGTGATGCCAAGTTCGGGAAATATCCAGATGCCATTGATTAATGCGTAATCAAGGGGGATGTTAAGCGCCATGCCGATGGCATTGATAACCATGACCGGCCGGGTGATGCCCCTTCCCGCGAAAAATCCGGAAAGCGCATGATTACCGATA
>JAOZUU010000332.1 GCA_029938515.1 Desulfobacterales bacterium
GTCAGGGGGCGCAACCTTTTTGGTTGTAACTCCTGATGCAACGCGGAACACGGGTAAAAAGACAAGTCCGATCGTTGATTTTATTTTTCCCGGGTCCCAAATTCAGGTGTAAGACACTGAGGAATATAAAGCGATGCTAAAAAGATCCTTTTTTGGTTTAACCCAGCCCTGGCTTAAATATGAAGGGCTTGCGGAACCGCCTGACCGCATCCGGCAAATCCCGCCACCCGATCAGGTGACCTACCTGTTTGATACGCCCTTTGAAAAGACGACTGATTTAAAACTCAATATCGGTGATTCAATCAAACGTGGACAACCGATGGTGATAAATGACGGCCCCGGCGGCACTCAGGTCGGTTCGGTGACCGGAACAGTGACTGCCATTACCCCGTATGCCGGGGACTTTGGCCGTCGTTACACCGCCGTGACCGTAAAAGTTGTCGACACGGAAGTGACGGATAGCGGGTTTTCCGCTTGCCTCGAATCACCGGACATCGAATCGGCGCGGGCTTATCTGGCCGGAGCGCCCGGCAACCCCCCGATGGATCGACTGGTCGATTCGGAAAAGCCCATCGATACCCTTGTGATCGATGCCGTGGACGATGATATCCTGATCGGTACGCGTCAATATGTACTCAAGACGGACTTCCCGTCGGTGATAAAAGGAATCGATATTCTGCGCCGGATCACCGGCGTGGAAAGGATTGTCCTGGTGGTGTCCCGGGAGAGCTTTCAGGGGTATGGCCATATCGGCGCGGATGTGCTGGCCGCCGATCTAAAATACCCGGCCGGCAATCCCTATCTGATTGTAAGCAACCTCCTGAAAAAGGAAGTCCGGGCCGGTCAATCTTTTGAAGACATCGGCGTATGCTTTTTCAGTATTGAAGCCGTGGCGTCCCTGGGGCGGGCCTATACCGAGGGGGATGTGCCGGTTAATAAAATCATTACTTTCATCGACAAAAACGGTGCCCGATCCCTGGCGGCGGCCCGGATCGGCACACCGGTAGCGGATGTGCTTTCCGCTTATGGCGTGACCCTCAACGAGCGGGACCGGCTGATTTTCGGAGGGCCGATGACCGGCCGGGCCGTTTATGATATTGAACACCCGATCCTGGCCGACACCGATGCCGTATTCGTTCAGGACCGGGAAAGCATTCCCTATTCGTCGGATTATCCCTGTATTAATTGTGGCGATTGCATTCGGGTTTGCCCGGTAAATATTCCCATCGATATGCTGGTCAGATTTCTGGAAGCCGGCCAGTTTCAGGAGGCCGCCGATCAGTATGCCCTGGAGTCGTGTATTGAGTGCGGATTATGCAGCTACGTCTGTGTTTCAAAGATCCCGATTTTTCAATATATCCGACTGGGAAAATATGAACTTTCACGTGAGCGCCTGGCGGAGGCAGCCAATGATTGACCGGAAAAAGCTTATCGTATCCCATGCGCCTTTTTGGCACAGCGGCAGCAGTGTCACCCAGCGCAATTACAATATTTTGCTGGCGGCGGTGCCGGCGGCCGCCATGGGTTGTTTTCGATACGGTATGCCGGCGGTGGGCGTCGTGGCGCTTTCCATCGCTTTTGCGATTATCTGGGAACGGATAATGAACCTGATGACCCGCCGCACGGTCACGATCGGAGACGGCAGTGCGGCCTTGACCGGCCTGTTGTTGGCCATGCTCCTGCCGGCGACAACTCCCTGGTGGCTGGTCGTTGTGGGGACCTTTCTGGCCCTGGTTATCGGCAAGCATATCTTTGGAGGCATCGGCAGCAACCCTGTTAGCCCGGTCGCTTTGACCATTGCCATCCTGATGCTTTCGTGGGGGGACCATCTCGACTTTACCGAAGCTCTGGCCAATTACGATTTTGGTTTTGCCATGGTTTATCCGCTGGCCGAAGTAAAGCATTTCGGGACAGCGGCGATCGGTTCATTTTCCTATGTGGACCTTCTGCTGGGACGTCAAATCGGCGGTATCGGCGCTCCCTTCGGGCTGGCACTGATCGTGGGTGGTATTTACCTGATCCTGCGCGGATTCATCCGATGGGAAATCGTTCTTTCTTTTCTGGCGGGTATTTTTATTACCGCCATGCTATTCTACGGTGCGGATGCCACAACGTATGCTGATCCCCTGTTTCATTTACTGACCGGATATACCCTGATGGGTGCCATCTTTTTAGCCACGGATGACTCTTCCTCCCCGGTCGGTTTTATCCCCATGCTGATCTATGGTGCCACCGGCGGGGTCATGACCGTGTTGATCCGGAATATCGGTATCTGGGTCGACGGTGTCGTCCTGGCGATTCTGGTGGCCAACCTTGTGAGTCCGCTTTTGGATAAGATCCGGCCCAAAGTGTTAGGAAAGGTAAGCTGAAATGAACGACATGGTGAAAATGGTTGTCGTGCTGACGATTCTGACAGGGTTTTCAGGAGGGCTTCTGGCATCGATTCGAAACGGTACGGCCGAGCAGATCGAGATACAGCAATTAAAATTCGTCAAGGGACCGGCGATTAAATCCATCCTCGAAGGGGCCGAGAATGATCCGATTGCCGATCGCTTCAAGATAAAAGATGGTGAAAAGGAATACAGCGTTTTCGTCGGAAAATTTGACGGAAAGGCCAATGCCGTGGCAATTGAGAGCTTTGCCACGGGTTTCGGCGGCCCCGTGGGTGTGATGGTAGGGATCAATATGGATGATGATTCAGTGCTCGCTGTGGGTGTGACTACCCATGCCGAAACACCCGGTCTGGGATCGCGCGCCAAGGATGACCCCGGGTTTGTTGCGCAGTTCAAGGGAGGGGCTATTAAGGACCCGTTTAAAGTGTCCAAGGACGGCGGACAAATCAACGCCTTGTCGGGTGCTACCATTACCTCCCAGGCGGTCTGTCAGGCGACTACCGATGTGGGCAACGTTTATCTGAAGCTCAAACCCAAAATTCAGGAAAAAATCTCCACGATGAAATAATAAAGCGGAAAGAAAAAATGGCCAAATCAATCACTCAAGAATTTGTAAAGGGTCTCTGGGCTGAAATTCCACCGTTTCGACTGGTACTTGGATTGTGCCCGGTACTGGCCGTCACCAAGACGGTTGAGAACGGCATAGGGATGGGCGCCGCCACCACGTTTGTGCTGGTTTGTTCCAATATCCTCGTATCCCTTTTAAGAAATATTATTCCGGATAAAGTCCGGATCGCCTGCTATATCATTATCATCGCCACCTTTGTGACCGTGGTGGAGCTGGTGATGCAGGCGTATGCCTACCCACTTTTTTTAAAACTCGGAATTTTTATTCCGCTCATCGTCGTTAATTGTATCGTCCTGGGTCGGGCCGAAGCCTTTGCCGCCAAGAATTCGGTGGTTTATTCCCTGGCCGATGGCCTGGGTATCGGTATCGGATTCACACTGGCGCTGGGAGCGCTCGGGGCCGTACGGGAAGTCCTTGGAAATGGTACTTTTTACGGCATCTCGCTTTTTGGTCCGTCATTTGAGCCGTTTAAATTTATGGTGGAGGCCCCGGGTGCCTTCGTCGGCCTCGGTCTCATGCTTTGCGTCATGAATATGCTGGAGAGCAAGTAGGGGAAGTCATGGGTGATTTAATCGTTTTGACTGTCAGTTGTATTCTGGTCAACAATATTTTGCTGGCCCAATATCTGGGTAACTGTCCGTTTCTGGGGACTTCCAAAAAAATGGAAACGGCCGTGGGGATGGCTTTTGCCGTTGTGTTTGTGCTGGTAATGGCCGGGCTCATCACCTGGGTGTTAAACACCTTTGTTCTGGTAAAATTTAATCTTGAATACCTGCGGACCCTGTCGTTTATCCTGGTGATCGCTTCCCTGGTTCAGTTCGTGGAGATGTTTCTGAAAAAAAGCATTCCGGCCCTTTATGCGGGGTTGGGTATCTTTCTGCCCTTGATCACCACCAACTGTGCCGTTATGGGTGTCTGCCTGATCAATATTAAGGAAGAGTATACCTTTCTCGAAGCGCTGGTGGCCTCGTTCAGCTACGCCGTGGGATTCGGCCTGGCGCTGATTCTTTTTGCCGGTGTCAGGGAGCGGATTCTGCTGGCCCGGGTTCCCAAACCATTGCAGGATACTTCCATCGCATTGGTCACCGCCGGCATATTGTCACTCGCCTTCTTTGCATTCAAGGGGATGGTTTA
>JAOZUU010000333.1 GCA_029938515.1 Desulfobacterales bacterium
AGTAAAAAGGTCCATATACAAGGCGTCGTGTTTTTTCAGGGGCGAGGCTATACATAAGGTATGCCGAGCGTCTGAAAAAACACGACAACGCCGTAGATGGGACTTTTTACGACGCCATCATCCCTTTACAACGGCAATCGGCCGTAACCTGGCAACTTTGCGGGATATACCGGCCCCGTGGGCCACCGCCACCACCTGGGAAACATCTTTATATGCTTCAGGCATTTCCTCGGCCAGCGTGGATCGCCCGGTCCAGCGAACCAGGATCCCTTTGTCTTCCAGTTCGCGATGGATGGCCCTGCCCTTGCTCGCCTTTTTGGCCGCTTTACGGCTCAACATACGCCCGGCCCCGTGACAGGTGGATCCGAAGGTTTCTTCCATGGCCTTTTGGGTTCCCACCATCACGTACGAGGCGGTGCCCATGTCCCCTGGTATCAACGTCGGTTGACCGATCCGTCGATAGGTGTCACACACCGCCGGATGGCCGGGGGCGAAAGATCTCGTGGCGCCTTTGCGATGAACGCAGGTCACCCGTTTTTTTCCGTCAATCAGGTGCGTTTCCTTTTTAGCGATGTTGTGACACACATCGTATACCAGACGCATGGAAAGATCTCGTGGCCCCAGGCCGAGGACCTTCTCGAATACCCGACGGGAGTGATGCAGCAAAATCTGACGGTTGGCCCAGGCGTAATTGGCGGCACAGGCCATGGCCCTTAAATACCGCTGCCCTTGTTCCGACTGGATGGGGGCACAGGCCAACTGTCGATCAGGCAGTTTAAAATCGGCCGCCTTCATCGCTCTGGTCATCCGGCCTAAAAAATCGTCACACACCTGGTAACCGAATCCCCGGGATCCGGAATGGATCATCAGGGTAATCTGGTCCGGGTAAAGTCCCATGACCCGGGCCGCTTCCTCATCGTAAATTCGCTCCACGACACCCACTTCGATAAAATGGTTTCCGGACCCAAGGGTGCCCAGCTGTTTTTTTCCCCGTTTCAGGGCCCGTTCACTGACAATCGCGGGATCGGCATCGGGTAAACAACCGCCGTCTTCAGTATGGGCAAGATCCGACGCCTCACCATAGCCCTGTGAAACTGCCCAGCGGCTTCCATTCACCAGGACCTTCTTTTCCTCGGCCACGGACAGCTTGATCGAACCGGTGGACCCGACGCCGCACGGAATATCCCGGTACAGGGCATTTACCAGTTCCACCAATCGGGGCCGGACGGATGACTCATCCAGGGCTGTGGTAGCCAGTCTCACCCCACAATTGATGTCGTACCCGACGCCTCCGGGAGATACGACGCCTTCCTGCCAGTCAAAAGCGGCCACACCGCCGATGGGGAATCCGTACCCCCAGTGCATATCCGGCATGGCCAGGGATGCTTTTAAAATACCGGGCAACGTCGCGACATTGGCTACCTGTTTTAAAGGTTCCTGCTGGGCTCCGCCCCTTAACATGGCTTCGCTGGAATAGATGATGCCGGGCACCCTCATCATCCCGGTCTTGGGCACTTCCCAGCGATATTTATCTATTTTTCTCAAGGTGATGTTGACATGATTCATACAGACGGCTCTATTTCATTAAACTGTTTTCATACATCGAAAATGATCTCTGCTACCCAGCCATCCGAGACCGGTTTCACTTCAGCCTGGTGATAGGTGACCGCCTTTAACTCTTGTCGAATCACGTGCCGGTTCGAGTCAAAAGGAACTGCCATCACGCGGCCGATAATTTCCGTATCGGATAACGATTCAACGTAAACCGAGTGAACCAGTCGCTCCTTGCCCGTCCAGAAAAAAAGGAGTTCCCGAAGCCAATTGACCATCAGGTCGACAATATCGATTCCCGTTACTTTCACCGGTTCGGTATTGTCGGCTTCAACCATCCGGTGGTCGGTAATCAGATCGAACATCGCCTGGCCGGCATTGGCAAAAAGCGCTTTTTGATTTTCACCCCACACCCGGATACCGATATCGGCCGTGTGATCGATCAATTCATAGTAATTGGGAATGGTCATTTTCTGTCACACCACCCGTTCACCGGTTTTTTCGGTATGGTACCCACCGAGACCGGCTACACGCCGTTTGAATTCATCGCTGCGGATAATCGCCAGCAGGGTTTGAATATTTTCCCACTGGTAATATTTTTCCGGAATAATCAGGTCGTATTGTTCGGTGACCACGGGTATAAAATCGAGGTCAAGGGCCTTGGCCGCTGCGAAAATGCCCAAACCCGTATCCGCGGCCCCGCTCAACACCGCTACGGCGACAGCCATGTGGGTAAATTCCTCGTTGGTATATCCCTGGATGGTTTCCGGATCGATACCCATTTGCTTGAGCCGGTAATCGAGAAGAATCCGCGTGCCGGACCCACCCTGGCGATTGATAAAAACCACATCCGCACGGGTTAAATCTTCAAGCCCTCGAATCTTCTTGGGATTGTTCTTCGGGATGATGAACCCTTGATCACGATGAACCAGGGTAATCTGCCGAAAATCGAAACCGGGTAAGTATCTCTTGATGTACGAAGTGTTGTATAACCCGGTTTCCATATCGAGAAGATGAGCGCCGGCCAAATGGCAGCCACCTTTTTTAAGGGCCATTAACCCACCCATACTCCCCACATGGCTGGAGGAAAGGGAGACATGACCGGATCGGGTCCGGATCATATCGGCCAGCACATCCAGCGTATTGTCATGGCTGCCCACCACCACGATAGTGTTTGCCACCATCTCCATGGGACGCAGCAGCTCGGCCGATACCGCTTCTTCGCTCTGGATACCTTCCACGTGGTGAGGAATGCGAATAATCCCATCCGCTTCGGTAATGGAAGTGATGTTCCCGGAACCCCGGGACAGCGGCGTGGCCACCAGTCGATCACCCACGGCCCCGATTTTGACCCGGACAAATTCTTCGGTACCCAGTTTAGACGGTATCTTCCGGGTGGGAACCACCGTGGTGGTATTTCTAGATATCTCCGGCAGCCCCTGCCAACGACGGAGGAGCGGACCGACAAATTGCTCAAATGCAATAATGGCCGACACCTGGTAGCCCGGAATGCCGAAAACCGGTTTATTTTTGATCCTGGCCATCAAAATCGGTTTTCCCGGCATGATGGTCACGCCATGGACCAATATGTCGCCAATAGAGGCGAAAACTTCCTTGGCCAGATCCTTGGCACCGGCCGATGATCCGCCGATGGTCAATACCATGTCATGGCCTCCCTCGATCCCGCTTTCCACGGCCTTGCGAATCAGAGCGGTATCATCGGCGATGATGGTATGTTTGTCGTATCCGCCCCCGTATGATTCAACGAGTTTGCCCAGGACATACGAATTGCTTTCCAATACCTGCCCCGGAGCCAGGTCTTTATAGTTGTCTGACTGCCAGTCCACGACTTCCCCACCGGTGGGGATAATCAGCACCCTGGGCGGTCTTTTGACGGGCACCGAAAACACGCCTCCGCTGATCAGTGCACCGATGCAATACGGGGTTACCAAGTGGTTTCCGGGAAAAAGAAGCTCTGTGGCGACAATGTCCTCGCCCACTTTGCGAACGTTCTGCCAGGGAAACGCCGGCGCCTCGATCTCGATATGATCCTTGTCTAAGACATTGATATATTCGATCATAATCACTGCGTCGGTATCCGGCGGCATGACTTGACCCGTGTTGACATACATGGCCTCGCTGTCGGCGATCAGGGTTTTTGGGGCCGTTTCGCTGACACCAAACGTATTGGCCGCTTTAACGGCAATCCCGTCCATGGCCGCCGTATGAAAATTCGGTGATGATAGCCGGGCAACCACCGCTTCGGCCAATACCCGGCCCACCGCTTCCGTCACCGGAACCGTCTCCCGAGGCCAGGATACCCGGTCGCCGAAGGCTTTGAACATGATCTGTCGCGCCTCTGCCAAAGGTTTCATCTTCAGATAGATATTGCGTTTATGAGACATGATGTTTTCCGTTTGCCGGTTAGCCTGTTGGCCCGGCCAGTGCTGATCGTTTTTTTTAGGGTCACTTTTGGGTGAGTCCCAGCCGCTTTCAAATTTCACTCCCAAAAAACCAAGGTTCGCTAACCCAAACTAAATAGGAATAACCTCCACCCTGTCACCCTTTTCCAGCCCTTCCACATTCATTCCAATGA
>JAOZUU010000334.1 GCA_029938515.1 Desulfobacterales bacterium
AAGATCTCAGTCAAAATATCAAAATTATGAACGATGATACGATTATCGTGCCGTAGTTTGTTGGGTTAATATGAATGGATCCAATCCATTAAAAAATTAAAACTCATCTTTCAAAATTACCCGAAATACACCCAACTCAACAAACTCAACAAACTCAGTAAACTCACTAAACTCAATAAACTCCCCATGTGCGGTATCGCCGGCATTATAAATTTTAATATGCACGAGGACATGCAGAAAACGCTCACTCGCATGATCGGACTGGTACGTCACCGGGGCCCGGATGCATCCGGTATATTCTTGAATGGGCCGGCCGGATTGGCGCATACCAGATTAAGCATTATCGATTTGCACAGTGGCGATCAACCGATTCATAACGAGGACCGATCCATTTGGATTGTCTTCAATGGGGAAATTTTCAACTATCCGGAGTTGCGCAGGGATTTGATAGCGCGGGGTCACCGGTTTTATACACAAACCGACACGGAAGTCCTCGTTCATCTTTATGAGGAAAAGGGCCCTGAACTTTTTGGAAAGATTAATGGTCAGTTTGCTTTCGCTATCTGGGACCAAAAAAACAAAACGCTGATGCTCGGGCGGGATCGAATGGGTATTCGCCCCCTTTTTTATTACCGAGCCAACAATCGGCTTGTCTTTGGATCGGAAATAAAGGCCCTTTTCGCCGATAAAAGTATTCCTAGAAATTTAGATATGCAAACCCTTGCGGATATTTTTACCTGCTGGGCGCCACTGGACACAAAAACATCGTTCGAAGGTATCCGCCAGATTCCCCCGGGTCATTATGCAAAATTTTCGAAAAATAACGGATTGGATGTAATGCCATATTGGGAATTATCCTTTCAGTGTCAAGGGAACAATGCCAATCATCCCAAGCGCTCTTTATCCGAATGGACCCATGAGCTAAGCGCCCTGTTATACGATGCCGCCCGGATTCGGCTTCGCGCCGATGTTCCGGTAGGCGCCTACTTAAGCGGTGGAATTGACAGTACTTATACTAGCGCACTGGTCAAAAAGAACTTTAATAACCGACTTCGTACTTTTTCAGTAAGTTTCACGGATAAGCAGTTCGACGAGTCTGTTTTTCAACAAAAAGCCGTAAATGCGCTTGGCACGGACCATCGAACGATTCAGTGTGCCGAAGAAGATATCGGCATGGTTTTTCCGGAAGTGATATGGCATACTGAAACGCCGATATTAAGAACTGCACCGGCACCGCTTTACAGACTGTCTAAACTTGTTCGGGATAACGATTTTAAAGTGGTCCTCACCGGGGAAGGGGCGGATGAAATTTTTGCCGGATATAATATTTTCAGGGAAGACAAGGTTCGCCGGTTTTGGGCTAAAAATCCGGATTCCACTATGAGGCCCAGGCTACTTGAAAAGTTGTATCCCTATGTTTTTTCGGAAGGAAATGGAAAAGCCAGGGTTTTTCTGGAAATGTTTTTTGAAAAAGATCTCCTCAAGGTTGATTTGCCGGTCTATTCCCATATGCTCAGGTGGCGGAATACAGCGCAAATCAAATCATTTTTTTCGAACGATTTGAAAGTACAAGATCATAGCCTGGATGGCTTTATCGATCGGTTTGAATCAATGCTTCCACCGGATTTTATGTCTTGGGAACCGCTTTCCAGGGCCCAGTACACGGAGAGCAAAATCTTTCTTTCAAATTATCTGCTCTCCTCCCAGGGAGACCGAATGGCCATGGCCAATTCGGTTGAAGGTCGATACCCGTTCCTGGATCATCGTGTCGTCGAATTGGCCGCGCGAATCCCGGCACGGTACCGTCTGAACGGACTCAAAGAGAAGTTTATATTAAAAAATGCCGCCCGGGGCATTATTCCGGATGAATTAATCGACAGGCCCAAACAACCCTATCGGGCCCCCATCAGCCGGTGTTTCTTCGGGAAAAATTCCCCGGATTATGTTGATGAGCTGCTTTCGGAAGATTCGCTCAAAAAAACAGGCTATTTTAATCCTGAAAGAGTATCAAAACTGACTTCGAAATGCCAACGACAGAAAGGGAGAATCTTAAGTGAACGCGAAAATATGGCCCTCGTGGGTATTTTATCGACCCAATTAGTGGATCACCAGTTTATCCGAAATTTCCCGGCTTATCCGAACCAGGAAGCGCAAGATGTAAAAGTATTCGGTATTAGTCAAAAGGACAATTAGGACACAGATGAGCACGGATTTTCAGGATGTTAAATTTACAGAACTAACTGAAAGAATAAAATCTTTTACAAGGTTTTTGATAACTTTAGAAAATAATAATAATCTGTGTTTATCAGTGCCAATCTGTGTCCAAAAAATACTAAAAATAAGAGTCCATTCCGCCAAGAAAGGATCCCAATGGCAAGCAAACCATTTTCACAAGACGTCCTAACGCTTGATCCTGAAAAAGAAGTAGACAAGATTTGCAATAAACTACGCAAGCTTCTGTCAAAGCAGTTCAAGCGGCGGGGCTATGTCCTTGGCCTGTCCGGAGGGATCGACAGCAGCGTTACCGCCGCACTCGCCGCAAGAAGTGTCGGACCGGAGCGGGTACTGGCGTTATTGATGCCTGAAAGGCATTCATCCGAAGATACCTTAAGTCTCAGTTCATCCGTTGCGGATCATTTTGGCATCCCGACCGTCCATGAAGATATCACCGGCATTTTAGAAGCGATGGGATTTTACCGTCGTTACAACGATGCTGTCCGTGAAGTCATTCCCCAATATGGAAAAGATTGGAAATCGAAAATCGTCCTTCCCAATTTACTGAAACATTCAGGATTCAGCTTGTTTTCCATTGTCGCTCAGAGTCCGGATGGAAATACAATCCGTGAAAGACTTCCATTAAAAGCCTATCTTGCCATTATCGCCGCGACGAATTTTAAGCAGCGCATCAGAAAGATGCTGGAGTATTACCACGCTGATCGTATGAATTTTGCAGTACTGGGAACACCCAACCGGTTGGAGTACGACCAGGGATTTTTTGTCAAGCAGGGCGATGGCGCGGCCGATGTCAAACCCATTGCCCATCTGTATAAAACCCAGGTTTATCAAATGGCCGAATATCTTGGCGTTCCTGAAAACATACGCTGCCGTCCACCGACAACCGACACCTATTCGCTGGCCCAGGGGCAGGATGAATTCTATTTTTCTTTACCCTACGACAAGATGGACCTTTGTCTGTATGGTAAGAACAACGATATTTCCGTTGAAACCGTTGCCGGGGTGCTTGAGTTGACATCCGAACAGGTTCAACGGGTATTCGATGATATCGATACAAAACGTTCAACTACCCGCTATTTGCACCTGCAGCCATTATTGATAGAAGCAGTTCCTGAAATCAGTTATTAACCGCAGACGATCGCGGACAGACGCAGATTATTATCTCTTTCTGCTCGGCCGAGATAATGGTGTAGGCCTTCGGCAGGTGTTATATCTTTGACAGACGCCCTCATTTCCCACAAAATCGTCAATTTTAGAATGGCAAATCTGCGTACTTCGAATGAAACGTCTGCGTCTGTCCACGTGAGTCTGCGGTTAATAAAAAAGAGAGGCTAAATGGAAAAAATTAAAACGAAAATCAGATCATTCATCATCGACAATTTTCTTTTCGGTGATGATAATGGTTTGAAGGAAGAAACTTCATTTCTTGACGAAGGAATCATCGATTCTACCGGTGTGCTTGAACTGGTTACCTTTTTGGAAGATGAGTTTGAAATTGAGGTGGAAGACGAGGAGTTGATTCCGGAAAATCTCGACTCGATTAATAACATTGCAGTCTATCTGGAAGGAAAATCTGAAACTCCATGATTTGCCACAGACCCACACAGACAAACGCAGACTTTATTGTCGCGATGCGATTGCAATCTCATGTCCGCGGTGGTCCGCGTAGGTCTGCGGTTGAATAGGTTTTTCTTGAATGATGATTAACCGCAGACCGACGCAGACTGACGCAGACATTTTATTCGGCTGGGTCAGCCGAATAAAAAATTCATCGCTTTGCGAAATATGCGAATCTAATATTTTCTACGTTAGGGCCGCGGAAAAGATTAAATCCACCATCTTACTTGTCTTTTTGCCCGTGTTCCGCGTTACGCCGCTGGTTACATACAACCAGTATGAAAC
>JAOZUU010000335.1 GCA_029938515.1 Desulfobacterales bacterium
GGGCAATATGCTCTTCAACCTCTCCCGGGAAGACATTATATCCTTTTTGTTTGATAATAAATTTCTTTCGCCCGGAAAGATATAAGGCTTTATAACCGTCCATTCCTTTAAAATATCCCAAATCCCCAGTATAAAGTATTCCTTCTTCTGAAACAGCCTTTTTTGTTTCTTCGGGTTGATTATAATATCCTAAAAACACTATGGGAGGATGATAACAAATTTCTCCGATCTGTTCATCAGCTAATTCTTCTCCTGCAAATCCGTCCTCTTTCATAGGCTTTCTAATGGATACCCTGGCCAAATCATCAAAGGCCCGTCCCACCTGGCCTGCCATTTCCTCGAGGGATATATCGGCAGGTGTAAAGGTAGCAAAACCGGCATTTTCCGTCATTCCAATACCTGTTCCGAATTTTGGCGCCATGGTTGAAAGTTTCTTAAGAAAAGTTGTATCAACGGCTGATCCGGCATAGGCAACAAACTCAAGGCTTGAAAGATCATACGTTTCATATTCCGGAAAACTCCAGAGCATTCGGAACATGGTGGGTATTTGTCCAATCACCTTGACCTTATGGCGTTCAATGGCTTCCAGGGTGGTTTTGGTATCAAATATTCTTAGAAGAACGGCTTTTCCCCCCAGAAACATGGTGGTCATAAATGTTTCCGTGACACACCCGACATGGCTTGGGGGAAGATTAACAAGAATTGAAAAATCTTTTTTGTCACCTTTATAATCAAGACCTCTTTCCAATATCTGGTTCTGAACAATAATATTTTCATGGCATAATACAGCCGGTTTGGGTTCCCCGGTAGTTCCGGTTGTATAAATGATCAATGCAGGGGTTCTCTTGTCCATCTGCTGATATGTCTTTTTTAGCTTTCCTTTGAAAATATCCGTCAGCTTCAACCATACAAGGCGCATCTTATTCATGAGATCTGAAATGCTTACAGCCCCCTGGATAATATCTCCGGGTTTAGGGTCTGGAGTGAATTGCACCAGGTGTTTTACTGACGGGCATCCCTTGCTTACAGCTTTTCCAACCATTCTAAAATCACGGACAGGGGTTTCTCCTAAAAAGAAAAAGGCATTGGCCTCAATCTTGTTGATATCGCGTACAACTTCATTTTCACTCAGGCGGAGATCCAAGGGGGCAATAATAGCCCCAATTTTAAAACAAGCATACATAAGTGCCATATGTTCCGGAAGCAATACCAGCTGAGTTGCCACCCGGTCTCCTTTTTGTATATCCATGTCAAGTAGTTTGAGTGCAAAAAAATCAATTAATGAACTAAACTTCTTATAAGTAATTTCCCTACCGTCTTCATGTTGAACCATGGCCACAGAATCAGGCTGCTCTTTAGCCCATTTATCAATATAGGAATTAACAAGCGGCAATCTTTTATTATTGTTCATTTTACCCCCCCTTCCATTATTTTTACATATCCGGCACGAATAGCCTTCTTTTGTTCACAGTTTTGGACCTCAAAAAAAACATCTGTAAAATCTTTATGGAATTTCTTTCCTGTACAACACACTTTAATATCGGTTCCGGGCCGGACCATTCCGGTAAACCTGCATGCAATCTCGGAAATCCTGGCAGGGTCATTATCGGCTTCATTGTTAACCATCTCGCGAATTGCGTATGCCAGGGTTGCGGTACCCTGTAAAATAATCCCCGGTAAACCTACCTCCTTTGCAAACTTCGGTGAGGTATGAATTGGAAATTCAATGTTGCTGCATCCGTCATAAACATAGGGACGTAGCGAATCAATATGAATGGCGGATGTCCATAAAACCTCTGTTTCTTTATTATTTCCCGGAATCAAAGGAACTTGGCCTGCTTTGCCTCCTTCTCCACAGGTTACCCCCCGCAACATGGCGCCAATGTATTCTGTGAAGACAGGGGCCCCATTCCTGTCTTTGGCATCAAGACAGATAATTGTATGGGTCCCTGAACGATGCGGCAAAAAGGCCTTTAAAGTTCCGGTTAATGATAGTTCATCCCCGGGCCGTATCAAGCGATGTAAAATAAGGTGTTCAGTGTAGTGTACTTGGGTCATCAAAACTTCTTTTGGAAACTCTTTGGACTCAATGAACTTTTCCAACCGGCTTAAAATTGGCCAGGTAACTGATACTGCAAACATGGGATGTGATACAATTCCATCCTCTTGCCTGTCATTAAAATATTTCGGGTTATTATCTTGGATTGCCGCAGCATAATTGGTGGTTTCCCGCCAGTTGATTTTAGTTTGATAATTTTTAAGTGGCGTACCCACAAGATCTGCATTTAATTTCATGGTAAAACTCCATTATCATAACTTCAAAAAATATTAAAACAATGTTTCAATATTATGTCAAAATTTAAAACAATCTGATTTTCAAATTTTGGCTTGGAAAGCGTAAAAAAAACTTGACATATGTCACCAATCGGTGATATTGCCTTCCCAGTATTGAAAAAGACTTTTCGGAGAAAAAATGACAAAAAAACAGCGGCTGAAAATCAGGGATAAACAAATTACAAGCAGGCGCCTGATCAGTTCTGTGGGAAGCCTTTTGGCAAAAAAAGGGTTTAGGGGTATGGGTGTGAATGCTGTAGCAAGAGAAGCCGGTGTTGATAAAGTGCTGATTTATCGGTATTTTGGTGGACTGGAGGGATTGATTGCAGCATTTGGAAAGGAAGGGGACTTCTGGCCGTCGGCACTGGAACTGGCAGGGGGTGACCTGCAGAAATTTTCTCAAATGCCCCTGGATGAAAGATTATCAGTCTTTGCATCCAATTTTATCGACTCACTTCGGAAAAGACCTTTGACACAAGCCATTATGGCATGGGAAATTATTGAACCCAATGGGTTGACCGAGGAACTGGAACGGATAAGAGAACAAAGTATTATAGAGTTTTTTCAAATGTTTTTTATGAAAGATCAAGTCCAAATCGATTTACAGGCAATTATTATGCTGATTGGGGCTGCCATCAGTTATCTTGTGATACGTTCCAAAAACATCGATCTTTTCGGCGGGCTGGATCTTGGGTCTGAGCAGGGCTGGGAGCGCATAGAGAAAGCGATTGAGACTATTACCCATGGTGTTTTGAATCGTAAATAACATATATTTTTTCAGTAAAATCCGGTTAGGTTTTTGCATATAGACGCTGTAATTCCTGTTCTTTGGAAAATTGAGGGTTTGGTGATGCTTCCGCGATGCGAAGCTCGTTTTGGATTTTTATCCGTAGTTCCCTCACTCTTTTAATACTCACCGGCTCGCCATGGTTTTTATGGCAGTGGATGGCAAGCAGCAGATAAGTGATGAGGCCCGCCAGGATTTGTACCATCAAGCCGTATTCACTTCTTGCTATTAGATGGTAGACACGCAGATGGCGCTTCCACCAGGCAAAGAAGTTTTCGATGTTCCATCTGAGCTTATAGACCTCAGCTATCTGTTCGGCCGTCAAATCCCGACGATCTGTTGCTATCCAGTAATCGACGCCATCAACATGGTATCCGACCAGCCGTACCGGTTTCTGTGATTTATTTTTATTTTGCTCGGTGCCCAGCAGCACTTCGGCATCAAAAAAAACGATACTGTCGAGATCGACGGTGGTTTTTTTGACAACGGTTTTGGTTGTGCTGGCCCTGATTCGAATGACGAAATGTTTACCTTGAACCTGCAGGTCATCGAACAGGGCATGTTCCTGGTAACCTCGATCGGTTACAATGGTCTGGCCGGCGGAAGTGATGGGATCGACAAAGGGCCTTTCAGCACCCTTGCCGTCTGTAAAGTAAATTTTTGATGGGATGCCATGGTTCAGATCAAAACCCAGGTGGATTTTAGCTTTTTTCGACCCCTTGCGATAATCAGCCCAGCACATGGAAAGCGTTGCATCGATCAGTGAGCCATCAAGGGCAACAAGATCGCCGAGTTCAGGGTATCTGTTTGGCAGTATTCCGGATGCCTTGCGGCTGAGCTTTTCAAATACGATTTGGAACTGTTCAAGCCCCCTTTCATTGATGGCCTCGGAGAAGCTGCTTTTCTTAATGCCTTCTTTAGGAGCAATGTTTTCACGAGCAAAGTCATCTTGTTCAATGACCTGAAGCATGTGACGAGCCGAGACATGCTCTTCGAGATGGAAGAAAA